>DATGTX010000027.1:0-7084 GCA_035301645.1 Pseudogracilibacillus sp.
TTGCATGTATTAGGCACGCCGCCAGCGTTCGTCCTGAGCCAAGATCAAACTCTCCATAATAGAAAGATTTGAAACATATGAATCACAACGTATTCATATACTTAGCTTGCCTATAATTAATTTGAATTGATTAAGAGGTTACTATTTAAAAGCTATAAATAGCTTCTAACTAATAAGTCACTTAAAAATATTCTTGACATTTAATAGTTGTTCTGTTCAGTTTTCAAGGAGCAAATAAAAACGTTTGCCACATCTGTTATATAAATTGCGACAAGAATTAATATAACATATAAAAAAAAATTGTGCAACTATATCCTATTATTAATATGTTTTTCATTCTTTATTCATATCATGTTGCCTTTTGAACAACAGTGACCTTAAATATCTGTTTATCTAATACTTCTTTATTTACCTCATCAATATGAATTCTAAATGAATTAAATAAGACGAATTTATGACAATTGCTCATTTTACGATATAATCAAGTTACATGGTATTTTACATGTGCTAAAGTTAATATATATTTAAAATTAGGAGTGAGTATATATGACTAAAGCAGTTGAAGCTGTAGAAACAATAGACGGTTGGTATAGTTTACATGATTTACGGTCAATTGATTGGGCATCATGGAAGAACGCTTCACAAGAAGTGCGTGATAGAGCAATAAAAGAGTTCCATGCATTATATACTGAATGGAATAAAGTAGAGACAGATGGTAATGGAAGTCAAGTCATGTATCAAGTTGTTGGCCAAGATGCTGATTTGATGTTTATGTTTTTAAGACCAACAATGGAAGAGCTAGCAGATATAGAGACAACACTTAATAAGTCAATACTAGGCGAATTTTTATTACCTACTTATTCTCATTTATCAGTAATTGAAATTTCAAAATACAGGCCTGGCGTAGATGAGTCTGATCCATACGTTCAAGAGCGTTTAAGACCTATTTTACCTAAATGGGAGCATATTTGTTATTATCCTATGAGTCGTAAAAGAGACGGAGATGACAACTGGTATACATTAGAAAAAAATGAACGTGGTAAATTGTTGTATGAGCATAGCTTAACAGGACGTCAGTACGCTAATAAAATAAAACAATTTATCGCTGGGTCTATTGGTTATGACAAATGGGAATGGGCTGTTACGTTATTCGCTCATGATCCACTTGAATTTAAAAAGATTGTCTATGAAATGAGGTTTGACACAGCGACCTCACGATACGGTGAATTTGATAAGTTTTTCGTTGGTAATTATTTATCATCAGAAGCTTTTAATGATTTATTAAAAATATAAATAATTATTATGAACTTTCTTGCATATAGTACACCTATAACTTATTAGGGTTCTATATGCATTTTTAATTTAAAAACAAAAAAAGAAAAAGAATTTACTCTTTTCCTTTTTTAGACTTGTTATGTTGTTTTTTTTCCTGTTTAATTTTTTTAAGCTCTTCCCGTTTCTTCAGTCGTTCTTTTTGCCTTCTTTGATGTTCTTCGTCTACTTTAGTTACATAATTTAATGTAATTAACTGATAAGCGTTAGCCCCTAAAAGGGTTGGAAGTACAAGCACCATGTAATCAAGCTCTCCGCCTCTTAAGACAGGTGTCCATTCAAGCACAGTCATGGCTATCATTAAAAATAGTGCAGGGATTAATGCTGTAAAGTTTGTTTGTTTATATTTAAAGTAGCTTACTATAGCTCCTACGATAACGAGTATAATTGCTAATATTATATAAACACTTAACGATATATCGTCTTTAGGGGGAACATAGATTAAAGCGGCAATTACGAGCATAACAAACAGTAACTGAGCTGTTGGCCATAATGCTTTGAATATAGAACCACCATATTGATTGATAAATAAGTATGCAAAAAATCCTGTTTGAGCTACTACTGTGAATACCAATCCATAACCTAGAAAAAACAGAGTAACTCCTAATAATTCTTTAAAATCAATTGGATTTAAGTATTGCGTATATTCAGCTGACATAACAAAAAAGCTTGTCACTAAGCCTATCAATCCACCAATAAATAGGGTCTTAAAAAACATTTGTACTAACCTACGACTATTCAAACTTGTTCCTCCTGTTACTTGTAACTTTATTTAATGTTAGTGAATATTTTAGTTAAGAAAAGTTAGTTAATTGCTTTAAACAATTAACTAACTAATTATAATCACTCTTCTATTTGTGCAACAATTTTCGATGCGATAAGATGATACTCTTTCCCAACTGGATGGTCTTCTTGATAAATTGAAGGCGCGAATACATCTTCATCTAAGTATGGTTGGTTTAAAGGTAGACGACCCAATACTTTTGTTTTTAATACATCAGCTAAGTTGTCACCGCCACCGCTACCAAATACGTATTCTTTTTTGCCTGTTTCTTCACTTTCAAAATAAGCCATGTTTTCAACTACACCTAATATTTTATGATCTGTTTTAAGAGCCATTTGTCCTGCTCTTGCTGCAACAAATGCTGCTGTTGGATGTGGTGTCGTAACGATAACTTCATTACATGACGGAATAAGTTCATGAACATCCATCGCGATGTCTCCTGTTCCAGGTGGTAAGTCAAGAAGCAGGTAATCTAAATCGCCCCACTCAACTTCGTTAAAGAAGTTATTTAACATTTTACCTAGCATAGGTCCTCTCCAAATAATTGGTGAGTTATCTTCTACAAAGAAGCCCATTGAGATGACTTTTATGCCGAATCTCTCTACTGGAATTATTTTTTCTCCACGTACTGCTGGAATATTCTCAATTCCCATCATATCAGGAACACTAAAGCCATAAATATCAGCGTCAATAATTCCAACTTTTTTACCTAAACGCATAAGTGACATCGCCAGGTTAACTGTAACAGTTGATTTACCAACACCACCTTTACCACTTGCAATAGCTATAAAGTGAGGTTGTTTTTCACCAGCTAAAACTGAGTCAGTCTCTTCACTTGTTGGTTGGTATTTCTGAATCGTTTCTTCTGGTAATTGTTCAAAACGAAGGCCAACAGTATTAGCACCGTTTTTCTTCAAGATATTAACTACTTCTTGTTGTAATGTCATTTGTTCAGCTGTATTTGGAGCACCGATAGCAAGCTTTACACTCACGTGCTTTTTCTCTTCTCTAATTGTTACATCAATAATTGCTTCTGTCTCTTTAAATGATGTATGTAAAAACGGGTCTTGTACATTGTTTAAAAGTTCTATTACCTCTTCTTTTGTTAACAATTTATTACACCTTCCCTATATATAATCGCTTATAGCGCATTTTTTTATTATTAATTTAAGTATAACATATATAGGCTCAATTTCGCTCTAAAGTGATTATTGTCTTTTTTACATTTTTTAAGCTTAGACAGATATATACTTAATGCGTATAATAGAGTTAATTGTTTTTATAAGAAGGATAGGTGGGTCTATGACAAATAAAAGATGGTTTCAAATTGGCATCGGGGTTCTATTAGCACTTATAATTATTAAATTATTAATAGATGTAAAGTGGGTTTTTTCACCATTAATTATTATAGGTAAAGCGATCTTTATGCCTATTCTAATTGCTGGAGTACTATTTTATATATCTAAACCTCTCCAATCATTTTTAGAAAATCGTAAAGTTCCTAGATGGGGAAGTATGACAATAATATTTACTTTATTAGTTGGGGTAGTTTGGATTGCAATTTCTCTAATCGGGCCTCCTATTGTTGATCAAGTTAACAAGTTAACGAATAATCTGCCTTCGTTAATTAATGATTCAAACCGGCTGATTACTTCTTTATTAGAGCAATCCGTAGATTTACCTGGCTGGTTAAAAGATGGTGTGGACAGTATTACTGATTCAGTAAATGCTATTGCACTTAACTTTGGAAAATGGTTTGTTCAATTTTTCCAATCAGTCGTTCAGGGAGCTTTTGTCATTGTATTAGTCCCTTTCTTCTTTTTGTTCATGCTAAAAGATCACGAGAAATTCTTACCTTTCATTTCAAGTTTCTTTAGCGGAAAGAAAAAAGAATGGGTTGTGAAGACGATAAGAGATATCGATGGTGTCCTTAGTTTATATATTCAAGGACAAATCTTAATCGCTTTTATTTTAGCAATCTTATTATTTATTGGTTATTCAATTATTGGTTTAAACTTTGCATTACTTTTAGCAGTCTTCGCCTTATTTATGAACGTAATTCCTTTCTTTGGTCCATGGATAGCTTTTGTACCCGCTTTAACAATTGGATTTTTCCAAGATCCAATATTAGCTATTTGGGTAGCTGTTATTACTCTAATTGCACAACAGACAGACTCAAACTTAATAACACCTAACGTCATGGGTAAAACACTAAACGTTCATCCATTAACAATTATTACCGTTTTACTTGCCGCAGGTAATATCGCAGGATTCTTAGGTATTCTTCTAGGTATACCAGCCTACGCAGTGATTAAAGCAGTTGTAAGTAACATTTATGATCGACGCCTAGAAATTAAAAGTGCTGCAACGCAAAGTACTAAAGCAAATTAAATTAAAAACTGTCTCTAAAGCTTATCTTTTTATAAGCTTTGAGACAGTTTTTTCTTCATTTAGTTTCGATACTCTCTTCTATATTAATGTTTCGTTTCTTCATTTCTTTGATATATAAATCTCCTGATACAATTTGTTCTGGTGGATAGACGCCACGTTTAGTAATCGTTCCATTACCAATCATCAGAGCAACGATAACTACTGTACTTACAGTAACTCTCGCCATCGCGGTCACTTGTAACGCCATATCTTTAAAAGTTACCATTTCATAAGAATACTGTGTTGTTTTATTTGCTTTTTCTCCCTTAACAATCACTCTTAATAAAACTACGTCCTCTTCTTTTCCTAGCTTTACAATAGGGTTCAATACTTTCAAAAGCACATCACGTGGCTTGATGTTTCTACCGTCAATTTCTATTTCATAATCATTTTTAGTTAAATTTAAATCAATTAAGAATTGGAATTTTTTCGCGTGAGTAGGGTAACGAATTGTTTTATATTCTAAAGTTTTAACTTTTGGAAAAGATACAGGTAATGTTGATGTGCCACCTGAAGTGTGAAATGCTTCTAGAGGTCCAAATTTATTAAAGTAAATAGGTTCTACTTCCGACAAAGAGGGAATTTCTTGTTTAATACCTTTTCTAATAATTAATGAAGGTTCTGTGTAGTGATCTAAAACACCTTCCATAGAAAATACCTGCTTATATTCAATCGGCACTTTTGGTCTAACGGGAATACCACCTACATAAAGTTTGATTTCTTCGACGTGGTCTAGCTTTTCAGCCGCATAGCCTGTTAATATATTAATTGCTCCTGGAGCGACTCCTAAATCAGGAATAACTGTCACATCAGCTTTTTTTGCCGCTTCATTTAGTTTGAGTACTCTTTCTGTCATTTGTCCAATATGGCCCCCTAAATCAACTGAATGTGTACCTACACGAATTGCTACTTTTGCGACACTTTCATTAAATGAATAAAATAAAGCATTTATAATGACGTCAAACTTTTTTATAAAATGTTCTAATGCTTCTTCATTTTTAGCATCGACTTCATAAGCTGTTAACTTTGCTGAATTCAATTGCTCACATACTCTTTTAACGCGTGATAAATCGATATCAGCTAAGCCAACTTCTGATACGTCTTCACTTATGACTAATTTTCTCGCTGCCTCTCTCCCCATAAGACCTCCGCCTAAAATTCCTATTTTCATATACTTATCCTCCCATCACTCCTTATTTTTAATTACTACTTTACTCCACATCAATTTGAGCACGTTGTAATTTACCACTATAATCTACGTAAATTGCCTTCCATTCAGTAAAGACATCCAATGCTTGAACTCCAGAATCACGATGTCCATTTCCAGTTCCTTTGGTCCCTCCAAACGGTAAATGAATTTCTGCTCCAGTTGTCCCAGCATTCACATAAACAATTCCTGTATCTAAATCACGTTGAGCGGCAAAAACACGGTTCACATCTTTTGTATAAATTGAACTCGATAAACCATACATCACACTATTATTTGCTTCAATCGCTTCGTCAAAGCTTTTCACAGGGATAAGAGACACCACTGGACCGAAAATCTCTTCTTGTGAAATCCGCATATCAATTGTTGCGTCTGTAAACAGCGTTGGTTCGAAATAAAAACCGTCTTCATAACCTTCAACTGAAAGGACATTACCTCCTGCAACAAGCTTAGCCCCTTCATTTTTACCAATATCTACATAACTAGCAATTTTGTCCATTCCTGCTTGATTAATGATAGGACCTACTTTTATGCTTTTTTTCAATCCATCGCCAATTGATAGCTTTTTCATTTCTTCAATAAGACGTTTTTCTAATGTTTCTTTCACTGCTTCATGGACAATCACCCGACTACATGCCGTACAACGCTGGCCACTTGTGCCAAAAGCACTCCACAAAATACCTTCTACAGCCAGTTCAACATCTGCATCTTCCATCACAATAATTGCATTTTTACCTCCCATTTCAAGTGATACTTTTTTTAAATTGCGACCACATTCTGCGGCGATATTGCGTCCTGTTTCTGTTGAACCTGTAAATGACATCACACGAATATCAGAATGCTCAACCATCGCTTCACCGACAACTGACCCACGACCAAATACAATATTAAGTACACCTTTAGGAAGCCCCGCCTCTTCAAATATCTGTGCGAGTTCATAAGCCATGATCGGCGTTTCCGTTGCTGGTTTCCAAACAATAGCGTTACCAGCAATTAGTGCAGGGAATGATTTCCATGTCGCAATTGCAATCGGAAAATTCCATGGCGTAATTAATCCAACCACCCCTATTGGTGAGCGAACACTCATAGCAAATTTATTTTGTAATTCAGCTGGCGTTGTTTGGCCAAATAATCTACGTCCTTCCCCTGCCATATAAAACGCCATATCAATTCCTTCTTGCACCTCACCACGTGCTTCTTCAATCACTTTACCATTTTCTAAAGTTAATAATTCAGATAATCTTTCCTTACGCTCTGCCATTATTTGGCCCACACGATATAATAACTCTCCACGAATTGGTGCAGGAACTTGAGCCCACTCTTTTTGAGCT
>DATGTX010000028.1:0-5034 GCA_035301645.1 Pseudogracilibacillus sp.
AAATTTAAATGATTACTCAATGCGTTACGGCGAAGAAGAAGCGACAATGACGACAGATAGTTTCTACTTTGTTTATGATGAGAATGAAGATATTCTAATCCCTCAACCAGAGGTAAGTTTTAACCGTAATGCTGAAGAAGAGCTTGCTTATATAATCCACGACAATATGATTACAGAACAACCAATTAACCGTGAACAATTACGTGAGGTCGATAGTGAATTTTTAGTCAATCGATATCATACTCATCAAGAAGCCGGTAGCGAAGATATATACTTAGAATTGTACCGAGATATTGCGAATGAATACCCTGATTTAAATCTATTGCGTAATGAGAACTATGAAACATACAGTGCAATTAGTTCGATTATTATCGCTAATTCAGAATTAACTTATGGAAGACTGAATCAAGCAGGACCCGATAAAGTCCTGTCACTATATCAAGAAGCTCAAAATAGTGCTAGCAGTGAAGATGTTGTAGTAAAAGAAATTTACCCAAGTATTGAAGCAGAAATCCAGGCATTCCATGACCGCCAATTAACGTATGAGAATTCATTGAGATATAGCGGAGAATAAGTTAAATATCCCCATCAGCAACCAAGCTGATGGGGATATTTGTATTTTATGATGAGGCTTAATCAAACAAAAGAAAATCGAGATCGTCAGGAACATCAGTTTCTAAATTGTAGACAACACCGTAGTCATCCTTAATATAAGTTGTATTAGTATTAGCTTCAAAACGTAATAGGGGAGTAGAAATATCATACATTGATACTTCCCATAAATTTCGATTGAACTTAATATTAGGCTCGTTGATATACAGGACGTGTGGCGTCCTACCTTGCGCCGTATTGGATGAAAAGTTGAAAGAAGTTAAATTTAGAATGCCTGGATTTTGTAAATCAAAGATAAAACGCCAAGTCTCACCACCACTATTTGCTACGATATCTGCTGTTGCTCGATAAGCTTCAGCATAGTCAATACCATGTTTTTCATTGAATGAGCTCACTTCTTCATTGGTCATAGAGTTAAAATCAATATGATCATCTATATAAGTTTGGATATTACTTAGACGTGTCCTGTTACTCAAATTAGTTGGATTCATGGTGGGTGAATTTTGGGTAATAACAACAACAGTATTATTTTTTTGATCAAAGTGAAAACCTGAAATAACTTGTGTTTCATCATCAGTTAGATAAGTTCCATCATAATCAAAGATTTGAGCTGAAACGATTTGAACCTGCGTGACGATTAAACCTAAAAGAATAATTAATTTTATTAACTTATTCATTTTGATTACCTTCTTCTAAGGTATAAACGATTCCGTACTCATCTGTGATACTGTCGGTACTCTCGTTCATCTCAAAACGAAGAATCCTTGGGTCTCCCATAATGCCAACAATCCATAAATCTTGGGATTGTAGAATTTCAGGTTTTGAAATCAAAATATCACTATTGAAGTCAGAATCAATGTCCGATAAAGAATGCACTCCCGGAATTTCTTGAAAAGCGAGTTTCATTGCATCCTTACGAGTCATCCAAGGCTCTACTTTATCTGCTGCTTCTAGCAATATTTTTGAATAATCTATATCGTCTAATCCCCATTTTTCGCGCATGTCATTTATTTCTTCAGCTGAGATAAATGGATCGATTAAAGCAGTATGGTTTCCACTGTTTCTAATCTCTAATAAACGACGAATATCTTCATTTTGATTCGACTGTTGAGTAAGAATAGTAATTGATTGCGACTCAGTATCGAAAGTAAACCCTCGTATCGCTTGGTTTTCATCGGTGAGATAAGTACCTTCATACGGAAAATCTCCAAAACCATCATGTGCTTCAACTAATGAAATTGTAAAGGAATTTATCAAAAATATAACGGCTAACGTAACTACAGTACTGCGTGAAAATTTCATTTAAACCATCCTCCTTGGAATATATTGTTGACGAAATACTTTAGTAAATCTATACTTTCAGTAACAAAACAATTTTCAACTTCTTACTTATACTATAATAGATATGATGATAGTAAAGTTAATTTATTCATAAACGATGTTTTTTCACTCATAATCAGCCTAAAGTAAAGGAGTGCACAATGAATTTCAATATTTTTCAATATATTGTACCAACTTATATTTTATACTCATATTTCATTCAAAAGCCAAAAATAAATAAAGTAGTTTCAGGTTTTATATGTATCATCGTTGTTATAATCACAGCGCAATTAAATTTGAATTACCGTGAAGCTTTACAAACATTTTTAATATTTATGGTCTTTTTCGTATCGACTTACTGGCAGTACAGAACTGTTTCTATTAGTACTATATATAGTGCTTTACCTTTAATTATTTATTACATAGCTACAGAATCAATGAGCTATGTTCAACTACCTCATTTTTGGATGACAATTATAATTACTTTAGCTTTTATTAGTATTCTGACTTTCCTTACTCGACAACTTATAAAGTGGTTCTACAGATATTATATCAATGCAAAAACATTCATTTATATTATTATTTTGTGCATTTTCTTTGTTGTTTATTATGCTCAACTGATGAATCTTTTCGAGTATTTCTTACTCAATGATTCAATGCTTACTATATTTAGAAGTGTTTATTTATTCGCGAGTGTATTATTTGTTCTAGTACTTATATTCTTTCACAATAGCAGTGAGCAAATTCGAATGATTGAACAAGAAAAGGCTCAAGAAGAAGTTAATCAACAATATAATCAGTTGATTACAAGGCAATATGATGATGTTCGTCAGTTTCGTCATGATTATCAAAATATATTGCTTAGTCTTGATGGATTCATAAAAGCTGAAGAGTGGGATCAATTACGGGATTATTTTGAACGAGTCTTAGATAAACATGACATTCAAACAGATGATACCAATCGGCAATTAGGTAAACTAATTTACTTACAAAATGCTGACTTACGAAACTTAATCTATACTAAACTATTATATGCCAAGTCACGAGGGATTGTTGTGAACATTGAAGTGTCAGAAAGTATGTTTATTGAAACAGATGAAACATTATCATTGCCACGTATGTTAGGCATTATTTTAGATAATGCCATCGAAGAAGCGGCAGAAATTCAACATGGAGAGCTATCGGTTTCATTAATCCAAGAAGAATTGGAGTCCCTAATAATTGTAGAAAACTCTTGCCGAGTAAATATTGAAAGTTTAGTTACATTAAAAGAAAACGGATATTCAACCAAAGGGGCAGAACGAGGGATTGGACTCTTTAACTTAGATAGACTAGTAGATAAGTCTATGATACTGCTTAATACTCAAATTAATGATCAGGTGTTTACTCAAGAGCTGATCATCCCAAGAGAGGTGATTTGATGCAATCTATTTATATTTGCGAAGATGACAAGAAGCAATTAGCCTATATGAGTGAAGTCATTGCTAATTACATTATGATTGAATCACTTGATATGGAACTCAGCCTGGCATCTGTAAACCCACTCATTCTTTTAGAAGCAATTAGGTCTGAAAAAGCTTCGAATGCAATCTATTTTCTTGATATTGATTTAAACCATGATATGAATGGTTTAGACTTAGCTAAAGAGATAAGAAAGGTTGATGACTTAGGTAAAATTGTATTTATAACTACACACGCAGAATTAGCTCCGGTTACTTTTCGTTATAAAGTTGAAGCGATTGATTACATAGTAAAAAAGACACCTGAAGAATTACAAAACCGAATAATAGAAATTTTGAATGTGATTGGTGAGAGACAACATTTAAATTCAGAAGTAAAAAGACAATATACATTTAAAGTAGGTAGTAAAATGCGCTCAATCGCTTTAGATAATATTATATATTTCGAAAGTTTATCTCAGCCGCATAAAGTGGCAATCATTACTACAAATGGACATTATCAGTTCTATGAAAGTTTAAAGGCAATTGAAAAATCACATGAGGAATTTATCCGCGTTCACAAATCATTTATTGCGAATATAATGATGATTGAAAGTGTTAATCAAAAAGAAAAAATCATTACTTTTAAAAATGGTTTAACTTGTGATTTATCAGTAGCAAGAGCCAAAGAAGTACGTAAGCGACTAGAAGAAATGAGTATCAGACCATAAATAAGCACCGATAAATGCAGTTCTCCTGCATTTATCGGTGCTTTATTCTTTAATTAAAAGCAGTGTTTAAAAGAGTGATTAAAGTGATTAAAGTGTTTAACCAGTGTATTGAATACCTTCGATATCTAACAATTTCATCTTTACATTAATCCCACCATTATAGCCTGTTAACGAACCATTCTTTCCGATGATACGGTGACACGGAATAATAATAGAAATTGGATTTTGGCCAACAGCGCCTCCAACTGCACGAGCTGCTTTAGGATTGTTTATATTTTCAGCCAACGCTCCATAATGAATAGTTCGACCGTAAGGAACATCAAGTAATGCTTTCCAAATTGACTGCTGAAAAGGTGTTCCATTTTGGATGTCTAACACTAAATCAAACTCATTACGTGATCCTTGTGTGTATTCTTGAAGTTGTTTAATCGATTCTGCATTTATAGATTCATCTTCTTGGATAGTAAACCCCTTAAATAGCTTTTCCAAAATCGTTATATCTCCATCATCTGGACTGACGTACGTTAAGCCGTTTTCTGTGGAAGCGACGGTATATAATCGGTCGAGCATTGGGAGAAAAGTATAATATAATATTTGACTCAAAGTAATTTTCCTTTCCATATAATACTCAGGTTATTTGTATCTCTATTATAACTCTTTAAGAATCATATTGAAATGAATGATAATTCATACCAGTCTATGTTAAAATAGTGATTAAAAGGAAATTTCTCCTTAGATATCATTGCATAGAACTAGCATTTAAGTTAAAGTATACATGGCGTGAAACATAGGTTTGTTTCACAAAAGGACTTATTTAGAAGGAGACGGTTATGACAGTCGAAGAATTTATCCAAGCCCTAAGTGAAAAGGGTATTCAATTAACTGAACAACAGATTAATCAGTTTGAACAGTATTACCACCTGTTAGTCGAG
>DATGTX010000029.1:0-8498 GCA_035301645.1 Pseudogracilibacillus sp.
GTTAAACTAATTTGACCTTTATATTGCTCTAAATATGGTTTAATCCATTTATTCAAATTAGCTCCTCCTCTTTCTGTTATTTAATAATTGATATGCTTCGCTTGTTTTAAGAAGGTCTGTATCTTTACCTTCTGCAATGATTTCACCTTTTTCAAGCATATAAATATAGTCTAAGTTTTGCATCCAGTGCAAACGATGTGTAGCTATAATCAATAATTTATCTTTAAACAATTCTAATATCACTTTTTTAATATCATATTCTGTTTCGATATCTAAATGTGCTGTTGGTTCATCTAATAATATAATTGGTTTATCACTTAGTAGAGCTCTTGCCATAGCAATCCTCTGTTCTTGACCACCACTTAAACTCCGTCCACTCTCACCAATGAGTTCATCCATTCCTTCTGGTAATTCATTCACAAACTCATTTAAACCGATTTGTTCAATTACTTTTTGAACTGAATCCCTACTAGCCAAAGGTTCATAAAAACGAATATTATCAAAAATTGAGGCTGGGAAAATATAAGGATGTTGAGGAATATAAGCAATATTTGCAAACCAAGCTTCGTCATGCAATGTTTCTGTCTCTTTATTATTTACTTCTATTTTACCGTGTGTTATTTCTGTCCGACCTGCTAACACATTAATTAAGGTAGATTTCCCCGCTCCACTCGTACCAATCAAACCAATTAAACCTTTTTCCGGTAATTTAATGGTTATATCTTTTAAAAGTGAGACATCACCTATTTTATAATTAACAAGTGATAAATTCACTAAACTGTTAGATTGCCAAGTAAGCTCTTTTGAATAATTAATAGTTAAAGCTCTACTTTGATCAATGAATTGATCGATATCTTGCATCGCAAGTTGACCATCTAACGTCGCATGAAAATCCTTACCAATTTGTTTAATTGGTGAATAATATTCAGGTGCTAATATTAAGATGGTTAAAGCAGGTAGTAAAATAATTGTACCGTCGATTAAACGAAGACCTAAACCAACTGCAACAAAAGCGATTGATAAACTTGTAAAGAAATCTAATGCAAAAGAAGATAAAAAGGCAAAACTCAATGTTTTCATTGTTGCTTTACGATAAGATTCGCTCACCTCTTTGATTTTCACTTTATGCTCTTTACTTTTACCTAGATAACTTAATGTTATTAATCCTTTTAAAGAATCTACAAAATGATTTGATAGCAAGCGATAAGTTTCATATTGCTTATCTGCTTGTTTTTGAGCAGCTTTTCCAAGTAATATCATAAAAATAATCACAACTGGAACAGTAATAACTAAGATAACAGCTGAAATAAAATCATATAAATAAATAATTATTAATGTCGTAATTGGAATAATTATTGTTTTTAATGTACGAAGACTAATAATTTCTAAATAGGCTTTTAGTTGATCTACTCCGTCGATAGCCAGTGTCACTAGTCGAGCTGTACCTTCATTTTGTAAAGTTTGAGCCCGGTTTGTGAAGTAAGCACTCATTAGTTCACTGCGTAATTTTGTGCTTGTTTTTTCAGCATAATTTTCTGCTAAATATATTTGTATTTGATTAAGCCCATATCTCACCATAAAAGCAATTACAAAAAACAATATTTCTATAAACACTTCAGTAACCGGAATTCTATCAAATAAAAGAACGATTGCCCGAGCTAAGAAAGTAGCTTGGGCAACAATACTTACTGCTTCTAAAATGATTAAAAGCGTTAATTTAATATGAAGATTACGGCTACCAGGATAAGTTGGTAGACCTCTTTTTCTTTTCATTAGTATTCCATCTCGTCTTCTTTTGTAACACGCTTTCTAAAGACATAATAACTCCATACCGTATAACCAAGTACAAATGGTAATAATGTCAGTGAGAAATATGTCATTAGTTTCAATGTATAAGCTCCTGAAGCTGCGTTATAGATTGTTAAACTATTAGCATCTGAAATCGAGCTAATTAAAACTCTTGGATACATCCCAATAAATACACTTGAAATAAGTAAAACAATTGTCACGCTTGTTAAAGTAAAAGCTAGCTTATCTTTCTTTTGAACATTGAAAATCGTTGATAAAAGTAATGCTATGAATGCAAGCAACGGAAGCACAATCCATGCTGTTCCATGGTAAGTAAATATATCTGTTTTAATCATTGCCCAAGCAGCAAATCCGAGTACTAGTATAAGCGTTACAGGGGCAATCATTTTACCTACTTTTCTCGCTCGTTCTTGAAGGTCTCCTGTTGTTCTAAGTGTTAAGAATTGTAAACCATGTGTTGTTGTTAAACTTAAAAACATAATTCCACCGAGTAATGCAAAAGGATTTAAGAAATATAAGAAACCAGCTTGCATTTCCATATCCGCATCAATTGGCATCCCTGTCATGAAGTTTGCTAAAACAACTCCCCATAAGACTGGTGGAATGGCACTTCCGATAAAGATACCCCAGTCCCATGTTTTACGCCATTTCATTTCTTCTAAATGTCCACGGAATTCAAAAGCTACTCCACGGATAATTAAGACAAGCAACATAAAGACTAGTGGGATATAAAAACCACTAAACATTGTTGCGTACCAATGTGGAAATGCAGCGAACATCGCACCACCTGCAGTGATTAACCAAACTTCATTGGCATCCCAATAAGGACCAATTGCACTAATATAAACACGTCTTTCTAAGTCATCTTTACCTAAAAACTTTGCTACTGTTCCTACACCAAAATCAAAACCTTCTAATACAAAAAATCCAACGAATAAGACAGCAATTAATAAAAACCAAAGCTGATTAAGATCCAATATTAGCACCTCCTTTAGTTTCTTGTTGATCGAATGGATCTTTAGAATCATCGAGAGGCGTTATTTCATCAAAATCTGTTTTCTTAATATATCTCACAAATAAATAAATCGACAATGCTCCTAAAGTTGCATACATTAAATTAAACGCAATTAATGAAAATAGCATTTCACCTGCTGAAACTGAAGGTGAAACTGCATCTTCTGTTTTCATGATGCCAAAGACAACAAATGGTTGTCTACCCATTTCTGTCATAATCCAACCAGTTGAGTTAGCTATAAACGGTAAGACTATCGCAGCTACCATGGCTTTTAAATACCATGTTTTTTGTAGAATTTTGTCTTTTCTTAAATTGTAAATACCATATAAACCAAGTAAAATCATTACACTACCTGAACCAACCATCGCTCTAAAGCTCCAGAACAAGGTTTTGACCGGCGGAATATAATTACCAGGTCCATATTCTTTTTCATATTTTTCTTGAAGTTGATTCAAACCTTCAAGTGATCCACTAAATTCATCATATGCAAAGAAGCTAAGCATATACGGAAGATCTAGCGAAAGTGTGTTCTCTTTCTTATCAGAATCAATTTTAGCGACAAGCGTAAACGGCGCTGGATCGGCACTCGTGTCCCATTGAGCTTCTGCTGCCGCTAGCTTCATTGGTTGTGCTTTAACAATATATTGTGCTTGTAAGTGCCCTGTAAATAATGTTAAGAAGACAACTACAGCACCTAAACTAATCGAAATTTTAAAAGATCTCACAAACATGTCTAAATTTTCTTTTTTAATCATCTTATAAGCACTAATCCCTGCAACTAAAAACGAACCTGTTGCTATTGCTGTTAAGAAGACATGAGGAAACTGAGACCACAGATGTGGATTCAGTAAGATTTCACTCATACTAGTCATCTGTGCTCGGCCATCGACTTGTTCAAATCCTACTGGGTTTTGCATGAATGAGTTCGCTGATAATATCCAAAATGCAGATAAAATTGTTCCAAATGAAACTAACCAGATTGACAGTAAATGAACTCTTTTCGATAAACGATCCCAACCAAATACCCAAATTCCTAAAAATGTTGATTCTAGGAAGAAAGCTGCTAAAGCTTCAATTGCTAATGATGGTCCAAATACATCACCAACAAATCTTGAATACGTTGACCAGTTCATTCCGAATTGGAATTCTTGTAAAATACCTGTAACTACACCTACAGCAAAGTTAATTAGGAATAATACCCCCCAAAACTTCGCCATTCTTTTATAAACTTCTTCACCTTTAAAATAATAAATTGTTTGCATGATAGCAATTATTAATGCTAAACCGATTGATACTGGTACAAAAAAGTAATGGAATATTGTTGTTGAGGCAAACTGTAATCTTGCAATAACCAAAGCATCTAACATATCATGTTAACCCCTCTCTCATGGATTATAAAACTATTATTAACTAATTATAAAAGTTCTATTTATATTATAACTTACTTATTTCTATATTAGTCCTTATAAAGTTACAATCTATAGGCGGATTCTTGACAATATGATGACATACAGCAGATTATCTTTTTAAATCGATTGAATATGCTTTCATTTAATTAGAAAGATTAAAATATTCGGATTGATTAAATATTCTAGTTGCGATAGCACGTAGCGCTTTACATTACATATTCTAGTTGCGATGCCACATACCACCTTATTTATCGAATAACCAAAGTTTATAAAGAAAAAAGTGAGAATGCTATCTCACTTTTCTTCTTCTTTTTTATTTTCAAGGGTAACCATTTTAGATTTCCCTTTTCTTTGTTTATATTTATTTTTAAAATAAATGACGAGTAAAAATAATAACCAAGATGTCACTACATAATAGATAATAACACCTGAATCATTCATTTTTTTAAAAAAGATAGACATTCCTATCCAGATAATTGATACTGCAATAATTTGATAGCCAAAAAATTTATTCTCATCAACTTTCATTTAAGGCAACTCCCTTTACTTTATCTCTACTTGTAGTTTAACTGAGATAAAGTAGTTTGGCAAAAGAATTTTTTATCAATTTATCTCTTTTTGTAAATTTGCCATTTCAATTGCAGCTATAGCTGCATCTGACCCTTTATTACCTGCCTTTGTGCCAGCTCTTTCAACTGCTTGTTCAATTGTATCGGTTGTTAATACACCAAAGATAACTGGCTTATTTGTTACTCGAGAAGCTTGAGCTACCCCACTTGCTGCTTCACCGCATACATAATCAAAATGTGGAGTTGCTCCGCGTATAACAACACCTAGTGTAATAACAGCATCATATTTTTCTTTTTTAGCCATCGTCTCAGCTATTAATGGAATTTCAAAAGCTCCAGGAACCCATGCAATATCTATATTATCTGATGTCACTCCATGTTGCTTTAATTTTGAGATAGCACCGCTTAATAATTGTTCTGTAATTAAATCATTAAATCTTCCTGCAACAATAGCTATTTTTAAATCTGTACCGATTAATGAACCAATATATGTTTTTCCCATTTTTAAAAATCCCCTTTTTAATTTTATATAAATAAATGACCTAATTTAACTTTTTTAGTTTGTAAATATTTTGTGTTTTCTAACTTTTTACCAACTTGTAAATCACTACGTTTTTTTATGTTAATATTGTTTTTTTCTAAAGCAGTAACTTTTAGCGGATTATTTGTCAGTAATTCAATATCATTTACGTTTAAATCTTTTAAAATTTGACTAGCCAATTCATATTCTCTCAAATCAGCTGCAAATCCCAGTGCTTCATTGGCTTCTACAGTATCTAAACCTGTATCTTGTAATTTATATGCTTTTAACTTATTAATTAATCCGATCCCTCTACCTTCTTGGCGCATATAAATTAACACACCATGACCAGTCTTATTAATGATTCTTAATGCCGCTTCTAATTGTGGTCCACAATCACACCGATTAGATTGAAAGACATCACCTGTTAAACATTCTGAGTGTATTCTTACAACCGGTAGAGATTCATTTGTTAAATCACCTTTTACTATTGCTAAATGTTCTTTATCATCTAATGTATTCGAATAACCATAAACTTTAAATTCCCCAAATTCTGTAGGTAAATCGGTCACGACTTCTCTTTTTATTTGGATTTCATTCTCTTTCCGGTATTGAATTAATTCTTCAATTGTAATTAACTTTAAATCTAGACGCTTAGCTAACGCGATTAAGTCTGGTAAACGTGCCATATGGCCATCTTCTTTAATGATTTCACAAATGACAGCTGATGGTGAATATCCACTTAATTTAGCTAAATCGACTGCTGCCTCAGTATGCCCTTGTCGTTCAAGAACACCGCGATTTTTAGCAATTAATGGAAAGATATGTCCCGGGCGTTTAAATTGTTCTGGTTTAACATCCTCATCAATCATCGCTTTTATTGTGTCTGCCCGTTCGTACGCACTAATGCCTGTTGTCGTTGTCTCAAAATCAATGCTTTCGGTAAAAGCTGTCCCAAATGGATCTGTATTTGTAGATACCATTTTATCCAATTTGAGCTTGCGACCTATTTTTTCAGTAATCGAAACACAAACAAGGCCACGTCCTTCTGTAATCATTTGATTAATAATTTCAGGAGTAATCGTACTTGAAAGTGCGACAAAATCGCCTTCGTTCTCACGATTTTCATCATCCACTACAATAATTGGCTTACCTAGTTTTAAGTCTGCTATTGCCTCTTCGATTGTATTAAACATACTCATTATCCTCTCTTATTGCTAATTGTTTTTCTACATGTTTAGCTAATAAATCACATTCTAAGTTGACTAAATCCCCAACAACTTTTTTCCCTAACACAGTATGCTCTACAGTATGAGGTATAAGTGAAATAGTGAGTTTTTGTTTGTTGATTCCAAAGACAGTTAAACTAATCCCATCAATTGTCACAGACCCCTTATTAATCAAATATTTATTTAAATCAGACGGGATTTCAATCGTATAATAAATCGCATTCTCAGCCCTTTTTTTATCAATTATTTCACCCACACCATCCACATGACCTGTCACAAAGTGCCCTCCTAAACGTGTACTTGCTAACATCGCACGTTCTAAGTTTACTTCGGAGTCTTTTTTTAAGTTTTTAATACTTGTGGCTTTAACTGTCTCAGGCATCACATCGACTTGAAAAGAATTTTTATTAAATTTAGTAACTGTTAAACAAACGCCATCTACACTAATACTATCGCCTAGCTTAATATCTTCCATTATCTGATTAGCTTCAATGTTAAATTCAAATGCTTGTGCGGAATTTTGTGTAACTTCTTTAATCTTACCCTTTTCTTCTATAATTCCTGTGAACATTATAATCCTACTCTCTGTGAAATAATCAAAACATCTTTCCCAATACGTTTTACTTCTTTAATTTCTAAGTCAAAAGCGTCAGATAACTTTTCTATCCCTAGCCCCTGAAAAGATGTTGGTGAAGTTTCGCCACCGATTAATATAGGTGCAAGATAAGTAAACACTTCATCAATTAATCCTTCTTTTAAAAATGAACCATTCACTGTGGAACCACCCTCAACATAAACACTTCTAACTTCTTGTTTATGTAAAATATTAAGCACTTGTGCTAACTCTATATGCGAAGATTCCATTTGAAATATTATGACATTTTGAAAAGTTTTGAACTCATTAATTAATTGTTGTGCAACATGATTTCCAGTAAAGATCCACGTTGGCGTTTTATTATCGGTGATTACTTTACTCGTTATCGGCGTTCTTAAATGTGTATCTAGAATCAGCCGAATAGGTTGCTTACTACTTTCAGTCAATCGAACAGTTAACTCTGGATCATCTTTAATAATTGTATTAACACCTACTAAAATAGAATCATGCAAACGCCTATCCTTATGCACTTCAACTCTTGCTTCAGTTGATGTAATCCATTTGCTCTCACCTGTATACGTTGCTATCTTCCCATCAAGCGAAGTTGCTTGTTTCAATGTGATAAATGGACGTTTTTGTAGCATACTTGTGAAAAAGTATTTATTAATTGCTTTTGCTCGCTTTTCTAAAAGGCCTGTCGTTATGTTAATTCCTGCATTTACTAATTTATCAAGACCTTGTCCTGAAACTTTTTCATTTGGGTCTAACGTGGCAATATGAACTTCTTTTAATTCTGATTTAATAATTAAATCTGCACAGGAACCTGTCTTACCTATATGTGAACATGGTTCTAATGTCACATACATCGTCGCATTTTTTGCTTCCTCTTTAGCCATATCTAGCGCTACTACTTCAGCATGAGCGGTTCCTGCTTTTAAATGCGTGCCTAAACCAACTATTTTATTATCTTTTACAATTACCGCTCCAACAGATGGATTAGGACTTGTTTGCCCTATAGTCGCTGTTGCTAAATCTAATGCCATACCCATATAATATGCGTCATCCAATAGTATCCCTCCTATTTTATTTAACAATAAAAAAAGACCTCTGAAAATTCATTCAGAGATCGAAAGGGAAAGTTAATAAATATAAAAATGAAATTCATCTAAGCGTATAAATATCCACTTAAATAAACCTATTTATATTCATATAGATTCTTCTCCCATCCAGACTTTAACTGTCGGCTCTGGAATTTAACCAGATCAGCCATATAGCAACGGTGCTATACAGGTCACGGGCTCAGAAGCATAAGCTTCCTTACCGTCGATTGGGAATTTCACCCACCCCGAAGA
>DATGTX010000030.1:0-11370 GCA_035301645.1 Pseudogracilibacillus sp.
TCGTCCTGAGCCAAGATCAAACTCTCCATAATAGAAAGATTTGAAACATATGAATCACAACGTATTCATATACTTAGCTTGCCTATAATTAATTTGAATTGATTAAGAGGTTATTATCTAAAAGCTATAAATAGCTTCTAATTAATAAGTCACTTAAAAATATTCTTGACATTTAATAGTTGTTCTGTTCAGTTTTCAAGGAGCAATAATGGGCCTGAGTGGACTCGAACCACCGACCTCACGCTTATCAGGCGTGCGCTCTAACCAGCTGAGCTACAGGCCCCACTTACTAGAATGTTGCTTTTCGGTTGTAAATATATGGAGCGGGTGAAGGGGATCGAACCCTCGATATCAGCTTGGAAGGCTGGAGTTTTACCACTAAACTACACCCGCAAATTATAATAAAAAAATGGTCGGGAAGACAGGATTTGAACCTGCGACCTCTTGGTCCCAAACCAAGCGCTCTACCAAGCTAAGCTACTTCCCGTTAAAGGATATTAACTATTATCACTGGGTGCTGCTGGTTCTAATGAACTCAAGAAGCAACGGTTAATAATGTAACATGGGCTAAAAACTTTTGCAAGTTTTATGATGCGGTCGAGAGGATTTGAACCTCCACCGAGTCACCCCGACTAGGCCCTCAACCTAGCGCGTATGCCGTTCCGCCACGACCGCGTATAATTGAATCATACAAATCACTTTTGGAATCGTGTTAATAAAAGTGAGCCATGCAGGAATCGAACCTGCGACTCTCTGATTAAAAGTCAGATGCTCTACCGACTGAGCTAATGGCTCGAATGATAAATATTCATGCATTCATTCAAGTTCTAAATAACTTCAAATAGTAATTAATCAAAATTTTATTTAAAAGTATTTCGCTTAAATAGTTGTTCATTTATAATAATCTAAATTAGAGTAAAATAAAAGCTATTCTTATATAGTAAGGTTTTTAAATTGAATGACTTCAAAATCACACATTGATTAAAAGATAACCGTATATAATGAAAGTCAACAAATGACTTTCTAACAACTTAATAACATGATGACCCGTACGGGATTCGAACCCGTGATACCACCGTGAAAGGGTGGTGTCTTAACCGCTTGACCAACGGGCCAATATATAATAATGGCGGAGAAGGAGGGATTTGAACCCTCGCGCCGCGTAAGCGACCTATGCCCTTAGCAGGGGCACCTCTTCAGCCTCTTGAGTACTTCCCCAAATTGGCTCCGCAGGTAGGATTCGAACCTACGACCGATCGGTTAACAGCCGATTGCTCTACCACTGAGCTACTGCGGAATATTTTGTAACAACAAGAAACATATTACAAGAATTAGTTTTGTTTGTCAATTGTTTTAGTTACATTAAATTATATTTTTTAAATTAGCTTATTAATGACTTAGGTCCTTAACAACAACTTATACTACATGATTTATTTTATATTGCAATGAATTACACTTTTTTATTTTATAACTAGTGATAGTTAGCCTTTTTACTTTATATCCTTCAATAATACATTCATTTAATAGCAGTAAAAAGAGCAATGATTTAAATATATTAATATAGATTTATAATTTAGACAGGATGAATCTCCTATGGTAAAATATAAGCACTTATGTAGTCAATAGTTAGCATTTTGGTTACATAAATGCATAGATATTCGTATCTTGCAAATATGAATATAGGTGGTCAAGAACAATGGAAGAAAACGAAATGTATCATGTATTACTTTATTACAACTTCGTCCCTATTGAAGATGAAGAGGCTTTTGCAACTGAACATTTGGAGGCTTGTAAAAGTTTAGGATTAAAAGGACGTATCCTTGTTTCTAAAGATGGTATTAATGGAACTGTCTCAGGTCCAGTGTCACAAACAGATGCTTATATAGAAATGATGCGTGCTGATAAACGTTTTAAGGACACTGTCTTTAAAACTGATGAGCATGAGGGTCATGCTTTTAAAAAAATGCATGTAAGAGCACGCGAAGAGATTGTTACACTTCGTCTTAATGAAGAAGAAGACACTAATCCTAACGAGTTATCTGCACCTTATTTAAGTCCTGTTGAATTTTACGAAGCGATGCATGCTGAAGACACAATTATTTTAGATACCCGTAATGATTATGAATATGATGTTGGACATTTCCGTGGGGCAATTCGTCCAGACATTAGAAATTTCAGAGATTTTCCTGAATGGGTTGAAGAAAATAAAGATGCTTTAGATGGCAAACGTGTTCTTACTTACTGTACAGGCGGCATTCGTTGTGCAAAAGTTACCGGTTGGATGATGGATAAAGGTTTAGATGTTGCACAACTAGACGGCGGGATTGTTACATATGGTAAGGATCCTGAAGTTCAAGGTAAATTATGGGATGGACAATGCTATGTGTTTGACGAGCGTTTAACTGTACCCATTAATCAAACAGAACATGTTATCGTTGGGCGTGACCATTTTGATGGAACGCCTTGTGAGCGCTATGTCAATTGTGCTGAGCCTGAATGTAATGAACAGTTTCTTTGTTCTGAAGAAAATGAACATAAATATATGCGTGGATGTACACATGCATGTCGCGTAGATCCAAGAAATCGCTATATTATTGAACATGACTTATCAGAGGAAGAAGTTGCTCGTAGATTAGAAATTATCGAACAAGAATCTTTAGCTACATCTATTTAATATTAAGACCTTATTATGTTTAAAAGTAATAAGGTCTTTTTTAATAAAAATTATTTGGAGGTAATATAATGTCTATTTATAATTTTTCTGTTACGCGAATCAATGGTGAGCAAGATAATTTAGCGAATTATAAAGATCAAGTTATTTTGATTGTTAATACTGCTAGTGAATGTGGTTTTACTCCTCAATTTGGTGAGTTACAATCGCTATATGAAAAATATAAAGATAAAGGTTTTACGATTCTTGGTTTTCCAAGTAACCAATTTGGTAAACAAGACCCAGGCTCTAATGATGAAATTAGTGAATTTTGTGAAATTAATTACGGAGTTAATTTTCCTATGTTTGAAAAAACAGAAGTAAAAGGACCTGACGCTAATCCTTTATTCAAATATCTAGTAAATGAAGCTAAGGGCACTTTTGGTGATCAAATTAAATGGAATTTTACCAAGTTTTTAGTTAATCGTAACGGTGAAGTTATCGAACGCTTTGCACCACAAACTAAAGGTGATAAATTAGATGCTGCTATAGAAGCTGCACTTTAAAATGAATCAACTCATTTTATTTGACGGTGAGTGCCATTTTTGTAATCAATCCATTAACTTTATTATGAAGCATGACCCTAAAATGCATTTTCACTTTGCACATTTATCAAGCGATATAGGAATAAAGCTTTTATATGAATTAAATATCCCGCATGAGATTAATAGTTTGGTTTTAATTCAAGACAATCAATATTTTATTGAATCTACTGCCGCTCTTAAAATTAGTAAAAAACTAAACAAAGGGTGGCCGTTCCTTTATTTATTAATTTTCATTCCTAAGTTTTTACGCGACTTTATCTACAGATTGGTTGCTAATAATCGTTATACTTTATTCGGAAAAGCTAAGTCATGTGAAATCCCTAGTAAAAAAGATAGAGAACGTTTTTTGTTATAAGTATTGTTTTCTGAATATTTCGTAAAGAGGAGGAATTGTTGTGAGTAAAAAACATTTTGCAACAAATGCAATTCATGAAGGTTATGCTGATAAAGATCATTTAGGCAGTCTGTCTACACCTATATTTCAAACATCTACTTATGAATTTGATTCTGCTGAACATGGTGCAGCTTGTTTTGCGGGTGAGAGTGATGGATATATTTACTCGCGTTTAGGAAATCCTACTGTTAGGGTTCTTGAAGAACGAATTGCTAGTTTAGAAAATGCTGAACAAGGGTTGGCTTTTGCCTCAGGTATGGGAGCCATTTCTGCTGTGCTCGTTGCTTTAACAAAAGCAAATGATCATATTGTTTCTTCGACTGGACTTTATGGTTGCACATATGGACTGCTTAAAATGTTTGAAGAGAAATATAATATCACTTCTACTTTTTCAGATTTAAGTTCTGAAAAGATGATTCGCGAGGCGATTCAAGAGAATACCACTGTTATTTATTTAGAGACACCAATTAATCCGACAATGCAGTTAATAGATTTAGAACTGGTCGCTAAAGTTGCTAAAGAATATAATATTCCTGTTGTGGTTGATAATACATTCTCTACGCCTTACATTCAGCGTCCGATTGATTTTGGTTGCGATGTTGTTGTACATTCTGCAACAAAATACTTAAATGGACATGGCGACGTGATTGCTGGCATTGCGGTTGGGAGCAAAGAATTTATCGACGAGGTGGCCATGACAACACAAAAAGATATGGGTGCTATCTTAGCTCCTTTCGACGCTTGGTTAATTTTGCGTGGTTTAAAGACATTACCGATTCGTATGGACCGTCATACTTCAAATGCCGAAAAGATTGTGGCCAAGTTAGAAGCACATGACAAAGTAACAGATATTTATTATCCAGGAAAAGGAACACTAGAACAAAACAATATTAAAAATAAACAAATGTCCTTGAATGGTGGAATGATTGCCTTTGAAATAGATAGATCAAAAGAAACGACTCAGCAATTGCTCAATCATCTAGCGATCATTAAAGTTGCGGTTAGTCTAGGTGATGCTGAGACATTAATCGAGCAACCTGCGACCATGACGCACGCTGTTATACCAGAAGAAGAAAGACTAAAAATGGGAATAACGAACTCATTAATTAGACTTTCGGTTGGTTTAGAAGATTGGGAAGATATTTGGGATGACTTAAACCAGGCTTTAAATAAATTATCATAAAAAAATCCGAACTTAGTCAGATGCTAAGTTCGGATTTTTTATTACGCTTAATAAGCGCGTGCCCAGTACACCATATGCGTCGCTTCTTCTTCACAACATACACATTTATCTGATAAATGTTCTTCTTCAAATGGGATACAGCGCGATGTTGCTCCTGTTTCTTCTTGGATTTTTTCTTCACATGATTCTTTACCACACCACATTGCTTTGATAAATCCTGGATTTTCTTTTAATGCTGTTTTAAATTCATCCATATTTGTTGCAACAGATGTCTTTTCTTCACGATGCGCTAACGCTTTATCAAATAAGTTTTGTTGAATCTCATCTAATAACATTGGTAAGCGTGCTTCAAGTTCATTCATTGGTACAAATTCTTTCTCACCTGTATCACGACGTACAAGTACTACTTGGTCTTTTTCAATGTCTTTAGGTCCAAGTTCAATTCGAACCGGGTACCCCTTCATTTCACTTTGGTTAAATTTCCAGCCTGGCATATGATCACTTCCATCAATATCAACACGAATCACATCTGCTAACTTGTCACGTAAGTCATATGCTTTATCTAGGACGCCTTCTTTATGTTGTGCAATTGGAACAATTAGTGCTTGTGTTGGTGCCATTTTTGGTGGTATTACAAGACCACGGTTATCACCATGCACCATAATTAATGCACCAATCACACGCGTCGTCATTCCCCATGAAGTTTGATGAACATATTGTTGTTTACCTTCTTTATCAAGATATTTAATATCAAACGCTTTAGCAAATCCATCTCCAAACATATGTGATGTTCCTGATTGTAATGCTTGTCCGTCATGCATTAAAGCTTCAACAGTCAATGTATATTCTGCCCCTGCAAACTTTTCACTATCTGTTTTTGTTCCTTTTAAAACAGGAATCGCTAAATAATTCTCTAAAAGATCAGCATATACCTCTAACATACGCAACGTTTCTTCTTCCGCTTCTTCTGCAGTAGCATGAGCTGTGTGCCCTTCTTGCCAGAAAAATTCTAATGAACGTAAGAATGGACGTGTTGTTTTTTCCCAACGTACCACGTTACTCCACTGGTTATAAAGTTTTGGTAAGTCACGATATGAGTCAATATGCTTTGAATAATATTCACAAAAAAGCACTTCTGAAGTTGGTCGCACACAAATTCTCTCACCTAATTCAGAATCTCCTCCGTGCGTTACCCAAGCTACTTCTGGTGCGAAACCTTCAACATGATCTTTTTCTTTTTGAAGTAAGCTTTCTGGTATAAATAGTGGAAATGACACGTTGACGTGACCGGTATCTTTAATTTTGCTATCTAATTCTTCCTTAACTGATTCCCAAAGCGAAAAGCCGTATGGACGCATAATCATTGTGCCGCGAACAGGACCATAATCAATCAATTCTGCCTCACTTACCACGTCTGTATACCATTGTGCAAAATCATCTTCCATTGCGGTAATTTTTTCTACGAATTTACCCTTACCCATCTCCAACACTCCCCTTTTTTTATAAATAGGCATAAAAATAACCTCAAGTATCCCATAAGGGACCGAGGTTTGGTGGTACCACCCTTGTTTAT
This sequence comes from Pseudogracilibacillus sp., assembly GCA_035301645.1. Taxonomy (GTDB): domain Bacteria; phylum Bacillota; class Bacilli; order Bacillales; family Amphibacillaceae; genus Pseudogracilibacillus. Next base: position 6,406 of record DATGTX010000030.1, read on the forward strand.
ATTAACAATTAATATACACTTTTATGTTATAACGGTAACAACCGCATCAGTTTAAGCTGATGAACTGAACGGGTAGGTTCTAATCTTCTTTTTTAGAAATGTCTCAGCTTCATTTCCTCTCTGTTGAAAAAAGCAATATTATACTAGTCCCATTTATGTTTTAAATTAATTAAGTTAAGTCAAATATATATCTAAACTACCTGAAAGTCAAGATAGCTAAATTTTAAAATCTTGAAGCCTCGTAAGGCTCCAAGATTTACTTTTATAAGTCGACAGCTGTCACACGATCGAATCCTTCTACTTCTCTTACTTTTGTAAGTTCATCTTCACTTAATGGACGGTCAATTGTTAACATCATAATTGCACTTCCACCTATGACAGCACGCCCAACTTGCATCGTTGCTATGTTAACATTATTTTCGGCAAGTAAATTACCTACACGCCCGATTGCACCTGGTTCGTCTGTATGGTAGACAAGTAGTAAATGACCTTCTGGTACAACGTCCATACTGTATTTATCTACTTTTACAATGCGAGGTCCTAAGCCATTTAGTAACGTTCCAGCCACTTGTTTTACACCATTTTTGTCTTTAAGTTCTACAGTAATTAAATTTGTGAAGCCTCGTGCAGCTGTTGTTTTATTTTCTTGGATTGTAATTCCACGCTGTTCAGCTATATAAGATGCGTTCACGTTATTCACTTGTGAGCCTAGACGGCGCTGTAAGAATCCTTTAACAATATTTTGTGTTAAAGGTGCGATTCTAAGGGCTGCCAAATCACCTGCATAATTAATGGTTAATGATTCAATTCCATCAATCTCAGTATATGCGAGGAATGTACCCAGTTTGGCTGATAAATCAAAGTAAGGTTCAATTTTACGCATAACTTCACGCGGTACAGATGGGATATTCACTGGGTTACGCGCTAACTCACCTGATAGTATACGCACGACATCATGACTGACATCAATAGCCACATTTTCTTGCGCTTCAAATGTACTTGCCCCTAAATGAGGTGTCGCGATAACTTCTGGCAAATCTAATACTTTATGATCAATTGCTGGTTCTTCTTCAAACACATCTAGTGCTGCTCCGGCGATTTTACCAGATTTGATAGCATCATAAAGAGCATCTTCATCAATAATACCACCACGAGCACAGTTAATCACACGGGCATTTGGTTTCATTTTTTCAAAAGCGCTCGCATTGATAATATGGCGTGTTTCTTTAAGAAGTGGCGTATGCACAGTGATGAAATCTCCTGCTGCTAATACTTCATCTAAAGTCCCCATTTTTAAGCCTAATGTTTCAGCACGTTCTTCTGTTAAAAATGGATCATAAGCCATAACTTCCATTCTCTGTCCTTTAGCACGTCTGGCGACTTCTTCACCTATACGACCAAGTCCTACAATACCTAATGTTTTACCACGAAGTTCCACTCCTACGTGAGATTTACGATCCCATTTCTTATTTTTAATTGATAAATAAGCTTGGGGAATTTTACGTGCAAGTGACATTAACATAGCAATAGTATGCTCAGCTGCTGAGTTTGTATTACCATCTGGTGCGTTAACCACGATAATTCCATTTTCTGTCGCTGCATCTAAATCAATATTATCAACGCCCACACCCGCTCGGGCAATAACTTTTAAATCATGTGCCTGCTCAATTACTTCACGCGTAACTTGTGTTTGGCTTCGAACAAGTAGTGCATCGTACATGCCGATTTCTTTCAGTAATTCATCATTTGTTAAATCTGTTTTTATAGTTACGTTAAAGTTATCCGCTTCTCTTAAAGGAAAAATTCCTTCTTCACTAAGTGGATCACTAATTAATATATTAAATGACATCTTATTCACTCCTAGTTATTTTGCTTTAAGTATACTTCTTGAGCCGCTCTAACGCCTGCTCCTAATTCAACTTCCGCACCAATATCACTTATGCCCAACTCAATAATACCAATATATTGAAGAACATCAGCTGGTGTACAGTAGCCCATATGACCAATTCGGAAGATTTCCCCTTTAAGATGGGCTTGCCCACCTGCTAAAGCTAGACCAAATTTAGCTTTAACTGATTTCCTTAACGCTTCTGGATCAAATGAATCAGGTTTGACAGCTGTAACTGTTGCTGAAGCAACGTCGTCGTCAGTTAAAAGCGGAACATTTAATGCTTTCATCGCTGCGCGTGTCATATCTTTCATCAATGTATGGCGTGCATACACATTATCTAAACCTTCTTCATTTAATAAGTTAAGTGCTTGTTCTAAGCCAAAGATTAATGACAACGCTGGTGTGAATGGCGTTGTGTCTTTGTCTAAGTTGTCTCTATAACGACGTAGATCTAAATAGAATCGTGGCTCTTTATTGTCATCAATTGCTTTCCAAGCTTTATCGCTCACTGCGATGAATGTAAGGCCAGCTGGTAGCATCATTGCTTTTTGTGAACCTGTCACAAACACATCAACACCCCATGCATCCATTTCTGTAACGACCCCACCCACACATGAGACACCATCTACGACTATTAAAGCATCTGAGTTATCTTGTATTGCCTTACTAATTTCTTCAACTGGATTTAAAATACCCGTTGACGTCTCACATTGAGTCATAAAGACTGCTTTAATATTCTTATTTTCTTTTAAGAATTCAGCTACATCATCAACAACGATGTTCTCGCCCCAATCTACTTCTATACGATGAGTTTTCATTTCGTATGTTTCACAAATTTTAGCAAAACGATCGCCAAACGAACCTGAAACAAGCACTAGCACTTCATCTCCTGCAGAAGCTACGTTTACAGCAGCTGTTTCAAGACCAGACGTTCCACTTCCTGTAATGATCATCACGTCTTGCTTTGTACCGAATACTTTTTTTAGTTCCGGTTTAATACGTTGCATCATTTCTGACGTCTCTTGTCCCCGGTGGCCAATCATTGGTTGGGACATTGCACGCTGAACGCTTGGCGGTATTGGTGAAGGTCCTGGAATTCTAAGTATGTTTGACTCGTTAATCATGAATAAATCCCCCTTGATAAACTTATTAATTTATGTAAAAAAATAAAAAACCTTTCAGCCCCTTAATTTTACTAAGGGGCGAAAAGTTTTAAAATCACGCGTTACCACCCTTTTTCACTATAATAAAAAACTTATAGTCTCATTGGTTCCATGCTTAACGCACATGAACGTACGAATCTACTTAGGTTCAATTCGTCTATTTAAAAGGGCTATTCATCAATTGAATTACTAGTTTTCACCATACCTAGTTCTCTGTGAAATTCATAAAAGACAAACTTATCTTTTGCAATATATTTGATTATGTTTAATCGGTTTTATTAACATATTAATCATAGCAAAACAGCGAGGTTTGTCAATAGAATTATCTAACCAAGTTTGACAGTTATATGAATTATTAGTCTTTTTAGATAATTCTTGCACCAAGTACCTCTTTAAAATGATTTAAAGCCCACTCATGAGCACCTTGGTTAAAGCTAGCTACACCATTTCGAGGGATGACTATTTTAAAACCTTTATTATAAGCATCAATCGCTGTATGCAAAATACAGATATCCGTACATACTCCTACGAGATATAACTCTTCAATATTGCGTTCTCTTAACTTTAATTCTAAATTAGTTCCTGTAAATGCGCTGTAGCGTGTCTTATGAAAATAAAACACATTATCATTTGTTCGGTTTGCTTCATGTACTTGTTTTAGTTCACCATATAATTCAATTCCAGATGTACCGATAATATTGTGTTCTGGAAAAGAAGCTGTTTCTGGATGCAATAAGTCATCTAGTTCATGTGCATCAATCCCAAAAGCAACGTATTCATTATTGTTAATAAATCTTTGAGTAATTTCAACAATTTTCTTTTCTATCGCTTGCCCTGGAGCACCGCAGGTTAACTTGCCATCATCTGCTACAAAATCATAAGTGTAATCAACATTAATTAAAGCACGCTTCATTTAATGATCATTCCTTTTTTATATGATAAGTTCTAATAACAATTTAATTCCTTACTTTTTCTTGAGTCATCTTAATAGTGTAGGCATCACCATATAAACGCTTCGCTGCATGTAGTGTTGGGCCTGGTAAATCTGTATAAGAAAAGCCATGTTCAATTGCGGTTGTAATAAAGGATTTTGCTTGGTAAACCGCTTCAGTAACTGGGAGCCCTTTTGCTAAATTAGCTGCAATTGCGGCTGAATATGTACAACCTGCTCCACTTGTATTCTCAGTTGAAATTCTTGGTGCTTCATACGTAGTAAGTGTCTCGCCTTCATATAAAACGTCAACTGCTGGTCCTGCTAATTCTCCCCCTTTTACTAAAATGAACGAGGAACCTAATTCGTGTAAATCTATTGCCGCTTGTTTTAAATCAGCAACCGTTTCTAATTTGCGGTCCTCTAATAAGATAGATGCTTCTGTCATATTGGGTGTAATCATTTTAGCTACAGGGATAAGTTTTTCTTTTAATGCTGTAATTGCATCGTCTTTTAATAGTTTTGAACGATGTTTTCCAACCATTACTGGGTCGACCACAACCCGTTCAATCTGATAGTGACTGATTAGTTCTGTTACTTTTTCAATAATTTCTTTAGAAAATAACATGCCTGTTTTCATACCATCAAATTCTTTTACTTGATTAATTGCTGTGGCAAATTGAGCTTCGATTGCTTCAATTGTTTGTTTATGCACATTAATGTCGATTTCTGGGTGACGGGCAACGATTGCTGTAATAATAGTCATCCCATAAACGTCTAATTCTTGAAATGTTTTCAAATCTGCTTGAATACCTGCACTCCCTCCTGCAGCTGAACCAGCTACAGTCAAAACTCTTAATGGTTTCATTAATCATTCACCTCTAACTTTAAAATATCAAATAAAATATAAATATGAAAATCATAATTAATTGAATCATCACTTTTATTGCCATACTGCTCAAAAAACCAATGAGTGAACC
>DATGTX010000031.1:0-46559 GCA_035301645.1 Pseudogracilibacillus sp.
GTATTTATGCTCGTTAACGGAATCATGATTCCAGTAACAGCTTTTTTAATTCAGCGTTTTACAACACGCCGATTATTTTTAACGGCAATGAGTTTATTTGCCTTAGGGACTGCGACTGCTGCAATAGCGCCTACATTTTCATTATTATTAATCGGAAGAGTACTCCAGGCTTCTGGTGCAGGTATCATGATGCCATTATTACAAACAATTCTTTTTCTTGTTTTCCCTATTGAAAAAAGAGGACAAGCAATGGGAATGTTTGGACTAGTTATCGCTTTTGCTCCAGCAATCGGGCCAACATTATCTGGTTGGTTAGTCGATCAGTTCCACTGGCGTAGTGTATTCTATGTTGTGTTACCAATTGCGATTATTAATATAGTTGGTGCTTACATTTTCTTAAAAGATGTTACTGAACAAAGAGATATTAAAGTAGATGTAACGTCAATTATTCTTTCGACTATTGGATTTGGTGGTCTTTTATACGGATTCAGTATCGCAGGAAATGTCGGTTGGGGAAGTATCCAAGTATATGGCACAATGGTTATCGGTGCTATCTCACTCTTCTTTTTCATTACAAGACAGTTGAAATTAGATCAACCAATGTTAGAGTTCAGAGTATTTAAAGATAAAATATTCTCATTAACAACCGGTTTAGGTATGATTGTCTTTATGTCAATGATTGGAACAGCTGTTATATTACCTTTATTTATGCAAAATATGCTAGGGTTTTCGGCGCTCGATTCCGGTCTTGTCTTACTTCCTGGGGCAATTATCATGGGTATAATGAATCCAATCACAGGAAAGTTATTTGATATGTTTGGAGCAAGATATTTAGCTATAGGTGGATTTTTAATCCTAACAGTTACTACATTCTTATTTGCAGATTTATCGACTGAGACGACCCTTATGTATATGGCGGTTCTTAACGCAGTTCGGATGTTATCCATTTCTATGGTTATGATGCCGGTCACGACAGCAGGGTTAAATCAACTACCAGAAAATTTAATTCCTCATGGAACTGCCATGAGCAACACATTTAGACAAATGTCTGGGGCGATAGGTACAGCTGTGCTTGTTACAGTCATGTCAACCACAGCTATTCCAAATGAAGGTATAAATGGTCTCATTCACGGAGTTAATGTTTCGTTCTATGTGGCAACAGCAATTTCTGTTATTGGTTTAATTCTCTCATTATTCCTTAAAAGTCCAAAACTTAAATAAAAAGGATATCCGGAAAGTAGTTTGGAAAGTAAAACACTATTTTCTTTTGCAAATCAAATATGCTAAGATGTACTGTTATTTTAAATTTCCATGTCATAATCCAAATACCCAATAAAAAAACTTCTCATTTACAAATGAGAAGTTTTTTTACGTTTATTATCTAAATAAATCTAAAAATCGTGTCCAAATATTTTTCTCTTTTTCTTCCTCAACAGGCTTCTCTTCTGGTTCTTCTAGTTCAATTTTTTCAGTTTGTAAAACGAACTGAACAACACCAACGTCTTTATTTTTTTCGGAAACATATGACTTTGTTTTGAAATCAGAGAAGTCAAACTCATCCATAAATTCATCGATTTCGGAGGTAAACTGATCAGGTAAATCACTTGTTTCATCAGTTAACTCTTGAGTACCATCTTGCAATTCGCGCATACCTTCGGCAAGTCTAGCTGACCCATCTGCAAGCTCTTCAGTTCCTTTGTTAAGTTCTGTGTAGGATGTCGCGAGTGTATCCACACCATCTGTATAGGTAACTAAACCATCATGGAATTTTTGATACTCGGAAGCTAGTTCGGTTAATCCATTTTTAAACTCATCCAACTCATCTAGCACAGAAATATTACTAGTAGCATCATCTAATCCATCCGCAAATTTATCTAATTCTTTTGCCATATCTTTAATAGAAGAAAAGGAATCGTCAGGAATTTGTTCTTGAATAACTTGAAAATCTTCCATCGCTTGAGCCATTTTTTCTAACTGTTTCAGCGCATTATCAATGGTCTTGGGGTCAGCTTGGTCTTCTTCTAGCTGTTTTAGCAAATCAATTACTTCTTGATCAACTTCATTTTCTTCTAACTGTTTAATAATCTCAGCGATATCTTGGCTTATTGAACCATCTTTTAAGGCTTTCGAGAATGCTTTTATATCGTCATTTGTTAGTGATGTGACAGGGAGTTTATCAATTTCTTTGTTAAATTGATTGATTCCTTTTGAAAACTCTCTGAGTCCCTCTGCTAAATTACGTAAGTTTTTAGGAAGTTGTTTTAGCTCTGTATCTAAATCACTAGGAATCTCAGGTGCATCACCGACAACATCATTGACTTGTTTAAAAACTTTTAAAATTTCATTCGAGCCACTGACAAGCTCATCTGACGAGCTACTTAATTCGTTTATTCCCTTTAAAAATTCATTTGATCCATTACTTAGTTCAGATGCGCCATTGCTTAATTCTGAGGCACCATCTTCTAAATCAGCCACACCTTTATTGATATCATTTATCGCATCAGCTAATTCTTGCATTTCATTAGCTAATTCATCTGTATCAGGGTCATCAAAACCAACGTCAGCCGGCACAGCGCTAATTTCAATCGGCTCTAGTTCAAAATCAGTTACGTCAGAAGTCGCAATTAAGACATCTTCTTGTTCAGGCATGACATTAAAGGTCATTAATTTATCTTTACCTTCATTTGCTTCAGTACCTTTAGGGGCTTGAATATTTTCAAAATGAAGTGGATCAAATGTGATGGCGACTTGGAGTAAATAATATTCAAAGAACACAGGATCGACTTTTTTATTTTGACTTGTTTTAATTTGGATTTCTAATTGACCACTTGCACCTGCAAGATCATCAGGCGCTATTTTTTTACCATCTAACAAGTACGTAATTGAAATATCCCATGGCAAAGCTTGGTTTTTAAGAGTTCCTTGATAAAAGAAGTCTTCCTCAGCTTCAAAGTGAACTTCATTATCATTTTTAATCGTAATATCTGATAAATCACTTAAGTTACGAATATCTTCGTATGAACCATAATCAATTAATTCACCTGGTTCAGTAACTTGAAAAGAATTAACAACATACATTTCATCTGTTTTTCCATTAGGAGTTAAATTAGCGTAAATCACTTCATCTTTAGACGAAAATTTTCCTTTATCCGCAGCTAAAGATATATTAGGAAAAGTTGTAAAAACAAGTAAGCTACTAAGTAATAAAGCTGAATATCGTTTTAATAACAAGCGATCACTTCCTTTTATAAAAATTTGGTTTCCAAGTTGTCTTTTCAATAAGACGATCAAAAACAAGGAGTAAAGCAGGGAGTAAAATAACGACTAACGTGAATGCTAGAAGCGTTCCCCGTCCAAGTAATATACCAATCGATGAAATAATTGGGTCTGAAGATGTGAACCATAAAATAAACCCAACACTCGAAAGGATTGAAGCTGGCACAGCGATAGAGAAGATATTTTCATTAATTGTTTTCTTAATTGCATCTAAAGCGCTCATTTCTTGTCTAAATCGTGTGTAATTTTCCGAGAATAAAATCCCATAATCGACAGTTGCGGCAAGTTGAACAATGCTAATAATTAAGTAACCTATATAAACAAGCGGATCATTAGCAAAATAAGGCACTGCTAAGTTAATCCAAACAGACGCCTGAATCGTTAATAACAAGACAATGGGCATTGAAATGGATTTAAATGTAATTAATAAGACAATCGCAATAGTTACAACTGTTAGTATATTCACTAAAGTGTTATCTTTTTCGACAATTTCTTTCATATCCGACAATGTCACACTCTCACCAGTTGCGAGATAATCATCACCATAATATGTGCTAGTAATATCTTTTACTTCATCGACGAGTGCAAAGGCCTCTTTCCCTTCTGAGTCTGTTGTCGCGTTTATAATAAGTCTGCTATAATTTTCAGAAAAGAATTGTTCTTTTGCTGACTCATCTAGAAATTCAGGAGGGATAGCTACTCCAACAGCGTTTGTATAAGAAATAATACTTTTCACATTTGGTAATTTATCAAGGTCTCTTGCCAGTTTATCTTCACGCGCAATATCACCTTTTGGTACAAGTAACACAAGTGGTGTAAATTTATCAAATGCTTCATCAATTTGTAGTGTATCTTGACCAGCCCGAGTATCCTCCGGAAGTTCACCCATACCATAAATAAAGCTTGTATTACTTTGGGCAAAGAATGCAGGAATAATAATAATTGCTATGAGAATAAGCGCCGGGAACTTTAACTTTACGACATACTTACCAAGATTATACTTATTAGGCACCCATTGTTTATGACGCGTTTTTTCAATCAGTGGGAAAAATAATAATGTCAAAGCAGGTAAGAAAATCATAATACTAATAAAACTGAGTAAAATACCTTTGACTAAATTAATTCCCAAGTCTGCACCAATTTCAAAATTCATAAAAGTCAATGCCATAAAACCGAAGAAAGTAGTTGCCGCACTTGCTGTGATTGCAGGGAATGAACGCTTAATTGCTAAGGTCATTGCTTCAACAGGGTCTTCGATTTCTTTTTTATAATCATCAAAACGATGTAAGAGAAAAATCGCATAATCGAGTGAAACGGCTAGTTGTAAGATAGGTGCGACAGATTGTGAAATAAATGAAATTTCTCCAATAAAGAGATTCGTTCCTAAGTTAATTAAAATTGAAATACCAATAGCGACTAAGAAAAACAGTGGTTCAATCCAAGACGTGGTAGATAGGACTAAAATTAAAATCACAATAGGAATTAGTATTGCTGCTGCGTTAAACGTCTCTTGACCAGTCGCTTTTTGTGAGATGGCGACATCAAGCGCATCACCTGCCAGTGCATTATCTTCACCTATAACTTTATAAATCTCATCTGTCGCTGTAACTTCTTTACCTTCTTCAACTTCAAAAGTAAACAGCGCATTTTCATTTTTGTAATAAGTTTCTAAAATGTCTGAATCGATTAATTCAAGGGGAATCTTCATATCAATGACATCATCAAGCCACATGACACCAGAAACCCCATCTATGTCTGAAAGCTCTTCTTTTACTTCAAGAGCTTCTTGAATATTGACATTTTCAATCATGACACGTGTATTAGCGACATTACCAGAAAACTCTTCTTCCATTACATCAATCGCATTTGTAGAAGGTGCGTTCTCAGGTAAATAATCAGTCATATTGTAATTTACAGAGACACCAAACTGAGCAATACCACCAATGACAGCTAGAGCTGTAAATATAATAACAATCATTTTTTTCTTGTTTAACATTCGGGTTATAAAATCGATGAATCGTCATCCTCTCAAAAACAAGTTCTTTTCATTTGTTTAAAGCCTCATTCTCCCTATTGTACTAGTATTACTAATTGTATTCCAAAAATAGAGAGCGAACAAAGCAAAATAATAAACAAAATGTGAATTTTCATGTACTATTAGCTATAGATTTATCGTTTGAAAGGAAGTAAAAGATGACAAAAGATATGACCTTAAATAAAACAGAAATAAGAGAACAAGTATTAGAGGCAATGAATTTTCGTCATGCAACAAAAGAATATGATGCTACAAAGAAAATATCAGATGAGGATTTCAATTATATTTTAGAGGCTGGTAGATTGTCACCCAGTTCACTTGGTACAGAGCCATGGAAGTTTATTGTTATTCAAAATCCTGAACTACGTGAGAAATTATTAGATGTTGCGCCAGGTGCTGTCTTAAAATTAAAAACAGCAAGCCATTTTGTAGTTATTGCATCACGTAAAGGGGTCCGTTATGACTCTGAATATTTACTTAACCATATGAAAAATGTTCAGTATTATCCAGAAGAAATGATCGAAGCAATTAGGACACAATATAAACGCTTTCAAGAAAGCCGTAATATATTAGAAAACGAACGTAGCTTAAATGACTGGTCAGCGAAACAAACTTATATCGCATTAGGTAATATGCTTACTGCAGCTGCGATGATTGGGATTGATTCAACTCCAATGGAGGGCTTCCAAGATGAAAATATCGATGCAGTGTTAAATGAAGCGGGATTATTAGAGGACGGTGCGTATTCAGTATCGGTTTTAGCAGCGTTTGGTTATCGCAAAGCAGACCCCGAACGTCCTAAAACTAGAAGAGCTATTGAAGATATAGTTGAATGGGCTTAAGTTTTTTGGATATCTGGAAAAAGGGTGGAAAGTAAGACATTGTTTTCCAGCGCTAAGCAAATATGTGTATCACCGCAATTAGAATATACTCGCTTGCCGTGGGGGCTTTTAGACATTCTTAATTGCTAAGATGTGCTGCTTAAATTTCACATCATCATCCTAATACCCAATTTTTTTAAAAGTGGTTTAGCACTATGAAAATAAGTGCTAGACCATTTTATTTTTTAAAATCATATCAATATGTGGTATATCATCTTCTAAATAGATATCTGTTATTTGTTCAAATCCTAAAGCGGAATAAAATTCAGATAAATAGTGTTGAGCTTGAATTTTTATTGTGTTTTCTTCCCACACAGTCATAATATAATCAATTGCTTTGTTCATTATTTTCTCAGCATAACCATGACCACGATATTCCTCAACAACAAGCACTCTACCGATTGATACTTCTTTATATTTGGAATGGGTAGGTAAAATACGCACATAGGCGATAAGTTGTTCATTGTCTTCTAAGAATAGATGTAGTGATTGTTGATCGTAATCGTCTATTTCTGGATAAGCACATGCTTGTTCCACCACAAAAACATTTACTCTTGCTTTAAGGATATTATATAATTCATTAACAGTCAGATCATTGAAATTTTTAAAAGACCAATTCATAAATCAAACTCCTCACGTATTAAGCTTAGTTAATCTGATACTTCTCGATAAGCACGATGTCTATTGTATCTTTGCCTACCTAATTTAATTATTTTTCCTGCTCTTTTGTTTCAATAGTATAGGTCAGCATTTTGTGATAAAAAACGATTATGTATGCTTACACCATAAGTAATCACTATTAATTTATAGTGATCTATGCTGTGAATTTGTATAATAGCCGACACCGCTTAAATTTGAAATTATAACGATTACTTTTTTCTTTTCTGTTAAATTAATTATTTTTCATTTACCTTTCTTAACTTATCAATGTTTGTATTAGCTTGTTGAAACAATTGAGTCATCATGTCTAATTGATTATTATCAGCGTTTTTAAAAACAGTTTGAATAATTTTTCGCCCTTCGTTCTGAAGCTCACTTAGTGCTGAACTACCTTTTTTTGTTAGAGCCAAATAAACCACTCGTCTATCTTCCAGGTTTTGAATTCTTTCAATATATTCATTTTTAATTAGATGATTAGCTGAAGTTGTCACAGCACCTGGCGTCAGATTTATTGCTTCAGCTAATTCAGACATTTTCATTTGACCATCACGTTTAAGTAAAAATATGATGTGTGACTGTGATCCTGGAAATTTTTCTTGGTAAATAGCTTTCCATTCATAACTCATTTTTCTAGAAACTTGCCAAAATGTTTTTTCAAATTCAGATAACTTGTTTTGTCGATTCATTCTAGTCCTCCTTATTTAGTTTAACAATTAAAAGTTTTAACAATTAAATTAATTGAAATTATAATATCATTAATTAGTAGAGTCAATTAATAAATATGGCGATTCAGAAATAATGTGGAACATAAAACTTTATACGCCCCCAGTATTGTTATTTTAAAAGCTAAAGACAGTAAATAAGCGAATTATAGCTTACAAAAGGTTTTTACCCAAAAGAAAAAGTTTGTTGTTTATAAAATTTATGTTAATATAAATAAAGGGTATGCTTTGTCGACATTCAACATCTTATTAAGTTTGTTATTTTATGAGCTATAATTTTTTTAAGTATTAATTGTAAGCGAATACAACTATATGATGAAAAAGGAGCATGAAAATGAAAATATTAGTTACAGAGTTGATGTGGGAAGATGGGATTGAAGATTTAAAAGCAAAAGGTTATGAAGTAGATTACGATATGGAGTTATCAAGAAAACGAGAAGAGTTATTAGGCTTATTACCAAATTATGATGCTGTCATTGTTAGAAATGAAACTAAAGTTGACACAGAATTTTTAGAAGCAGCTAAAAAAACACAAATTATCGGTCGTTTAGGCGTCGGATTAGATAATATTGATTTAAAAGGTGCACGAGAACGAAATATTCCAGTCGTTTCGGCCCGCAATGCCAACGCTACGTCTGTAGCAGAATATGTTATGGCAGCTATGCTAGATGCCTCTCGTCCCATACTCGCAGCAAACGAAGATGTACGTGCTGGAAATTGGAATCGTAAATTCTTTACAGGCGTCGAGCTAAATAATCGTGTTTTAGGACTGATTGGTATGGGAGAAATTTCACATCGAGTGGCTAAACGTGCCAAGGCGTTTGGAATGGAAGTTGTCGGGTACGATCCATTTGTCGCACCATTTGATCATGTCGTCCAAGAAACAGGTATTAAACAAGTTGAAACAGTGGAAGAAGTACTCAAAGTGTCTGACTTTGTTTCTATTCATGTTCCATTAACAAAGGACACGAAGCATTTACTTAACCGTGATGCATTTGCTATCATGAAGAAAGAAGCATTTGTAATCAATTCAGCACGTGGTGGCATTGTCCATGAAGAAGACATTGTTGAAGCAGTAAAAAACAAGGAAATTGCTGGCGCTTATCTTGATGTGCTTGAAAAAGAACCGGTAGAAAAAGACTCACCGCTTGCTGAGGTGGAAGAAATTATCCTTTCACCCCATATTGCAGGATTAACTACTGAAGCTCAGTCACGGACCGCTATGCTGATTTCTGAAGAAGTAGACCGCGTTTTAAAAGGCGGCAAGTCGCTTTGCCAAGTAAACTAAATTAAATAAAAGCTTTTCATAAGTTAATATACTTATGAAAAGCTTTTTTACTAAGAGGAGGAAGGGTCGATGTCTAGACGAAAAGGAATAAAACGTCATGATGCATTAAAGCCATTATCACGTCATCACACTTTAGGTTTACATATTGGACTTAAGTTATCAAGATCAGGAACTGAAGAAAGCAAAATTACACTCAAAGAGATTATCGCAGATACTAAGAAGTTCTGGTCACCAGGTGGAGAAGAACATTTTCGTGAGGAAGAAGAAATTGTCTTACCAGTTTATGCTAAGTATGCTGATATAAATAAGCCTGAGATAGTTGACATGTTACTAGAACATGTCACAATCAGAAGCGGTATGAAACAGTTGCTAAATGATGAGTTAACCATAGAAGAAATGCGAAACCTAGGAAAGTTACTCCAAGATCATATTAGAAAAGAAGAACAAATTATATTTCCGATGATAGAGAAAGCTTTACCAGAAATTGAATTAGAAAAGCTTGCACCTTATTTACATGAACATGAGGAATAAAGATTCGTTTCTATATTTTAATATATAGAGGCGCATCTTTATTTAGAAATTTGATCCTTTTCAATTAATGATTTTAGATGATTATATTCATCTTCATTAATATCTCCTCGAGCAAGCCGTTCTTGAAGAATAAATAATGGCATTTGATAAGGTTGTTCAACAGTCTTTCTCTTATGAATGAATTGAGTAATTAAGTAAATTAAAAAAATAATTAAAATAACCCAAAATAAAATCATCCAAATAGGACTATATCCGCCTAAAAAGTCGTACATATCAGGCGAATTAGGATCTCGCATTCTATGATGCATGATTAAAACCTCCTTGAGTAAAGTATATATTAAAATAAATAATATTTAAACATAATCTAAATAAATTGAAAAAGTTATAAAAATCGTTTTGCAGACATTGACTTGAAAAGTAAAATTGAAGGATGTAACATTAATGGTATATTTTACTAATAAGAAAGGGTGCTCTATATGAGGGGGAAAACCAAGGGTTTAGGATTTTAATTATTGTATTATCATTGTTTGTAAGTGCTTGTTCTAATGATGACGGGGAAGACTCTGTCGATAAAGAATCAGAAGAGGTTGTTGAAGCTGAAGAAGTAGAAGAAGAGCCGGAAGAAGAACCAGAGGAAGTTGATTCAGGTGCGAGTGATTTTGATGACATTATCAAAGAAATGGAAGAAAGAACAGAAGGAGAAACAGAAGTTATTTATGAAAATGATGAAACACATGAGCATGATTTAGATGGTGTGAATGTTTCCTTAGATGGTTATACGATGGTTGAATTAAATGATTTTCACACAGACTATGCAATTCCCTTTGATGATTCAACAGACGGAGGCGTATTGATTGCTCACTATACTGTTGAAAATAATTTTGATAAAGATGTTTATTACCAGCCGCGTTTTGATATAAGTTATTCTGGCGCGACTAAAGTATTTTCGAATAATAACACATTAATTGAAGACGATCTTCAAATAACAAATAAATTAGGACCTAGTAATGATTATGAATTAGATGAAGGTGAAAAAGTAGAAGGATATGCAGCTTATTCATTTAGTCCAGAAACACTAGATGAAGTATTAGATGCAGAAACAGCAGATATTGAAGTAAAACCAGCAGCTGAGGAATATGACCCAGACACTTACGATTATAAACCTTTAATTGGTGAAGAAGATATTTTTAGAATTAGCTTAAACCAAGAAGGTGAAGCTAAAAACGAAGCAAGTGGTGATTTCTATGAAGATCGTGCAACAAGAGAAGATATGGGTACAAAAGAAATGCTCAAAAGTAAAGAGGATATTAACGAAACAGTCGATATAGGAGACTCTAAAGTGATCTTAAAAGGCTACCAGTTTACTGAATTTACTCCGAGTGAGGCCGAGGCCCCAAGGTTCGAGAGTTTTGATGAAGGAATTGTTTTATTAACAGCGAAAACAGAAATCGAAAATAACCAAGATGATAAAATTGGTTTATCTTCTTTATCTGCCACGTTAAATGTTAATAATGGTAAGCAACGTTTACTACAAGAAGGAATGCTAACACTATATAACAATGATGATGTTATTGAACCTGGAGAATTAGGAGAGTGGCTAACGGTATTCATAATGAATCAAGAAGAATATGAAAAAATCTGGAAAGATAAAGAATTTGTTTTAAACGTAGGCCCTTTAAGAGATGAAGAAGCGAAAGACATTTCGAAAGGAAAAGAAGCTGAGATAGTTTTACCAGACTAAAAAAGAAAAGCGACAATAAAAATCCGAACTTGAATCAGTCATCTGAATCAAGTTCGGATTTTTTAATCGTTTTTATTATATAGAAATATATATGTACATCAAATCCTAGCAAACAGAATATACGAGACGCCTGCGAAGAAATGAGGAGGGCACTGAAAAACTACCCAAAAGCATCTAATTCATTCATTTAGCATCTGGACTATGCGAAGACTCTAGTGGGAAGTAAGAGATAGGCGAGACCCTGCAGGGCAACGCCCGAAGCGGCTCGACACTCGCCGCTGGATAAGCGAAGCATAATCCGGATGTGGTCGGTAAACCAACACATTTGGGAAAGGAATTTACTTTTTCAGTGCCCTTAACAAGAGCCAGAACGAGACAGCGAAAAGCGCAGCCTAAGTGGCTCATTGCTAATGAAGAATGAACTTCAATTCTTCACAGTCCCACCGCAGCGAGTAAATTCTATTTGTGGTAACATAAATAATTTTTTAGACCCGAAAAAATTAAAAAGGAGTTGAAGTTCATGTGGGAACTATTAACTAATAATTATAGTTTATACGCTCTTTTTAAACCACATTGGCTTATCATTGCTTTAATTGTCATTTATTTTTATTTTAAAAAAATTGTTAACTCACCAGTTTATCAAGTAACAGCTACTCAAAAGAAATACTTCTTTTCAGCTATCATTGCATTTTTACTCGTTTCCAGTACACCAATTGACGTAATTGGCCATGACTATCTATTTAGCTCATTCGTATTCCAATTAGTTGTCCAGTATTTTGTCGTAATTCCTTTATTAATGCTCAGTGTTCCAAGACAATTCTTTAGAAAAAACATTTGGGATTACCGAATAAAATTAATCATAAATATCGCTGGACACCCTTGGCTCACTTTATTTATGTTTAATGGCTTATTATCGATATTTTTATTACCTAGTGTGCATAATTATTTTCTTGAACATATTATCCTTATGGTCATCGCCCAAATTATCTTATTTATAAATGCGATATTTATGTGGTGGGTTATTATCAATCCACTTCCTGAAATGACACGCTTAACATATATTCTAAGAATTGCTTACATCTTTTTTGCATCAGTCCTTTTGATTCCAATCGGCTTCTTTTATATTGTCATCCAAAAAATTCAATTCCCAGTTTATCAAGCAGTCGTTGGCGATATATTACCTGGATTTACAGCAATCTACGATCAACAGCTTGCTGGAGCGACACTCAAAATATTCCAACTTGGAAGTTATATTGTCGCCCTTCTCTTCATCTTAATTATTTGGCGTCAAAAAGAAGAAGAAGATAATGATTCTGAAAACACAAAGAATATTCGCTATGCAAGAGGCGTTGTTATTCATTTACCAAATAAGAATGACCCACCTAAAAAATAGCCTAATTAACCATAGATTATCAGTGCCTCTAAAGTGCTCAACACTTAGAGGCTTTTTTTAACGCACACATGTTTGATTATCCAATCAGCTATTTACATACTCATGGCTGAATTTGTTTGCTTTCTAATCGCTTCATCAATTCGGGTAGTAATTGATCAAAATCAGAGGCTGTCATTGTGGCCTTACTATATTTCTCACTCCATAATTCCGCAGCTAACCCGTGAATATAGACCGCATTTATTACCGCCTGGTTAAGATCTTCATAAAAACTAACCATACTCAAAAGCATACCCGTTAGCACATCTCCAGTACCGCCTTTTGCAAGTGAGCTATTGCCAGAAGTATTAATATTCAGAGTCCCATCTGGAAAAGCGATAACTGTATTTTCTCCCTTTAAAACAACAATTACTTTATTAATCGTCGCATATTCACTCGCTAGTTCGATTGTATTTTTCATAATATTTTTAATCGAATAGCCTGTCATCACACTAAATTCACCTGGATGAGGTGTTAAAATAACAGGTGATTTAAAAGTTTTCACTTCATGAATCCATTTTTTGAAAGAATGTAGAGCACTCGCATCTATAATAATAGGGAGACTGCTTGCTAAGCTTTCTTTAATTAAATTACCAGCTTGTTCAACTTCATTAATACCCGGACCAATCGCTAGCGCGTCATATTGTAATAAGTTTAAAGGTTGCTCAATTGATTTAAATGTAGCTTCAGGCACGTGAGGCGTAATCGCCTGAATAACAGAGTCTTCAGTCGCTACTGTCAATCTTCCTGTACCTGTTCTTATCGCACCAATACTACTTAAAACAGCACTACCTGGCATATGCTTTGACCCTGCGATAAGTAAACTCGTTCCAAAAGTGCCTTTATGCCCATGAGATGGCCTTTTAGGTAATGATTCTATGACATCTTCTGCTTGAGTCACTCTCTTTTTACTCCATTGTTTTAATCCAATTTCAACCACTTCAATGTCACCAAAATAACGTGCTGTATCTACTAAATAAGCAGACGGTTTCACACCATGTAAGCTCATGGTAATATCAGCTTTAAAAGCTTGAACAACTTCACCATTACTCGCACTTACTCCAGTCGGTATATCAATCGCAATTTTTAAAGCATTTGATCGATTACACCAATTTAGCAATTCGGTTAAATGTTTATTAGGCAGACGATTTAAACTAATCCCTATCAGACTATCTATTATCACATCATAAGTTTGATAATAATCAAACATGCTCACTTCAAACCCTTGTTGCTCATAGTATTCTAAGTGCTGGATAGCGATTTTCGAAGCGGGTTTCCCCAGTGGAAAAGTAAGTAACACATTATACCCATTTTCTTTAAGATATCTCGCAAGTACAATTCCATCCCCACCATTATTTCCAGTGCCACATAAAATAACAAGGCTATCTTCTTTGGTTATTTTTTTGTAAAGTTTTTCATACAATCCTCGACCTGCATTTTCCATCAGTGAATATAATGTTATTCCTTGTTCTTCTGCTTGTTTATCAACTGTTTTAATTTCTTTTTCATTATAAACAAACATCATACTACCCCCTTTGTTAGATACTGTTAATTATTACTTGTTTACTTATTTATAGAATACGCTAAATCATTTAAAATATCGAATTTTTGTAAGCGCTTAATTATGTGACAAATGACAAATATAGCGTTATATTAGAAGTACGGGAGGTGCTCATGAAACCATATCTTACATATATCTTTATCATGCTCGCAATCATTGGCTTATTTTTCATTTATGAACTAGATATTTTTTGGAGCGGCATACTAGCATCCTTAGTTGCTTGCATTTTTTTAGGATGTGCAATTTATTTTGCACGTTACATAAAAAAATAACTTAAGTCACTATCTTTTTTAAACGCAATACCGCTTCTTCAATGTCTTCTAATTCAATCTGTGCATAACCTAATATGACACTTAATTTGCCTGACTCTTGAATAGTCGTCTGTTTATAATAGCTTAAAGTCGATAATTCTAGTTTTAACTCTTTTGCCTTTTCACTAAATTTTTCATAACTTATTTTTGTGTTAATTTCTGCGATAAAATGTAATCCAGCAGGAATCGATTGAATATATATCTTTTCACCAAACACTTTTTCCAACTCTTGAATTAATTTTTTTCTTTTTATTTCGTATTTATAATTCATTTTTTTTACATAACTCATATAATCTCCTTGTTCAATAAAGCGACTTAATGTATAAAGTTCTAATGTATTGCTTGAACACATTAAGTCGCTATGAACTTCTTGGTATTTCTTTAATAATTCAACTGGCAAAACCATATAACTAATTCTAATACCAGCAAACAGTGTTTTTGAAAACGTTCCTGTATAAATAACCGATTGCTGCTCATCTAAACTCTGTAATGAAGGAATATTATCCGTCTCATATTTAAATTCACTATCATAATCGTCTTCAATAATATATCGCTTCTCGGTTTGCAAAGCCCAATTCAAAATATCAATCCTCCTAGAAACCGGCATAATAATTCCTGTAGGGAACTGGTGTGAAGGTGTAATCACTAATACATTTGGATTTACCTGCTTTATATTATCAATACTAGCCCCTTTATGATCTAGTTCTATTGTCTCTATAGCGTAATTCATACTTTTTAGTAATTGATTAAACCTCGGATAGCCTGGATTTTCTAAACCTACTACACTTTGTTTTGGAAATAACTCCATTAATTGCTTTAAGAGAAGTTGCGTCCCTGCACCTAATATAATTTGCTCCGGCTCACATTTGACCCCTCGATTGAATAACAGCATGCGTGCGATTGTTTTCCTTACTTTTAACGGTCCTTGCAAATGGGGTATCGCTTCTAAATCAGCTAAGTTTTTTTCAAAAACTGTCTGTTGATGCCTAAACCATTCTTTATAAGGAAAATGAGTTAAATCTAACTTATTATGTGACAGAGACAACCAACCTTGATTAGTCTGTTCAAGTTCTTTAAGATGTTTTGGAAAATCATTAGTCACTTTATCATGATGTTTAAAAGGAGCTATTTCTTCAATAAAAAAACCTTGACGTTCTTTCGAATAAATATACCCCTCTGCAACCAACTGATCATAAGCATTAGAGATTGTATTTAAACTGACCCCTTCTTGCTCAGCTAATTCTCTTTTAGACGGCAGTTTTTCACCTGCATTTAACTCACCATTCAAAATATACTTTTTAATCACATCGTATATTTGTTTATATATATAACCTTTTTTATTTTCAATATTTAAATTAATCATGTTGACCCTTCTCCTCGTCTGAACCCTTTTATCAACTTTTACTGACCCTTTTATTATTCAAATTTTCTGTCATAATAAAAGTATAACAAAAGGAGGAATAATTATGACTACTACTACAAACAAATTGACGACTAAAGAACTACAAGATATGAGATCTGAGTTCGTTCCTAAAGCAATTGGTAATGGAAACTTAGCTGTTGCTGAACATGCAAGCGGTGCCACAGTGACTGATGTCGATGGCAATGAATGGATTGATTTTGCAAGCGCGATTGGAACTTTAAACGTGGGGCATTCACACCCACGAATCACTAAAAAAGTTCACGAACAAGTTGATAGATTTCTTCATCCTGGTTTTAATGTAATTATGTACGAAAGTTATTTAAAATTAGCTAAAAAAATATGCGAAATCACACCTGGCTCAATGCCAAAACAAACTGCATTCTTCAACTCTGGAGCTGAAGCGGTTGAAAATGCTGTAAAAATAGCACGTCATCATACAGGTAAAAAAGGTGTCGTTACATTTAGACGTGGTTTCCACGGCCGTACTAACTTAACAATGGGAATGACAAGTAAAGTCAGACCTTTCAAAGTTGGATTCGGGCCATTTACACCAGAACTTTATCAAGCACCGTTCCCTTATAGTTACCATAAAAATGATAAACTTTCCGAAGAAGATTATGTTCAAGAGATTATTAATGAATTCGATGAGTTCTTCTTAAACACTGTTGCTTCAGATGAAGTTGCTTGTATCGTTATGGAACCTGTCCAAGGTGAAAGTGGATTTATCATTCCTGACGCTAAGTTTGTCCAACATGTATATGACTTCTGTCAGAAAAATGATATTGTCTTTATTGCAGATGAAATTCAAACAGGTTTTGGACGTACAGGTAAAATGTTTGCAGTGGAACATTTTGATATTGTGCCTGATTTAATGACAATTTCAAAATCACTTGCTGCTGGTCTTCCTTTAAGTGGTGTTGTTGGTAAAAAAGAATTCTTTGAATCAATTGCCCCAGGTGAACTAGGTGGAACTTACGCTGGTAACCCAGTTGCATGTGAAGCAGCACTTGAAGTAATTGAAGTGATTAAAGATGAAAATTTACTAGAAAAATCAAATCAAATGGGTAAAAAAATCACTGATACATTAGAAAATCTTTCTAAAAAGCATGATTATATCGGTGAAATCAGAGCAATTGGTTCAATGGTTGCTGTAGAGCTTGTCAAAGATAAAAATACAAAAGCACCATATAAAGAAAAAGCAGATAGCATTATGAAATATGCCAATGACAATGGCCTATTACTCTTATCATCTGGACTCCATGGAAATGTCATCCGCTTCTTAGCACCTCTTGTCATCACTGACGATGAGCTAGCTAAAGGATTAGACATCTTAGAACAAGCATTTAATCAGTAAGTTATAAAAAAATATTCCGAACTTATTCAGATTCTCTGAGTATAAGTTCGGAAATTTTTGCTTTTTTTCTTTCTAAAAATAAGTTTAAAAACAGCTTTAGTTGATTAAACGTAAGTCGGCGACTCCTGCAGGAAAGCAACAAGCGAAGATCCCGCAGGAAGTGATTTTGCTTCCGAGGAAGCTGAGTATGAAGAATTGTAGTTCATTCTTCACGGCGCTGCGGAAAGCGTCCGACTGAAGTGCAATCAACAGGTTAAACCGATTTTTATTTTACACCAATTGACACATATTGTGATTCAACAAAAGCTTCAATACCTTCTGAACCACCTTCTCTACCAATACCACTTTCTTTCATACCACCAAACGGCACTTGTGCAGCAGAAGGCGCACCATCATTCCAACCAATAATCCCAAAGTCTAGTTTTTCAATTAATTTCATACCTTTTGAATTATTCTCTGTAAATACATAAGCAGCTAAACCATACTCTGTATCATTTGCCTGCTCAATCGCTTCTTCAATAGTCTCTACTTTTTGAACAGGTGCAATCGGCCCAAATGTCTCTTCATGCATAATTAACATTGACTCGTCAATATCGCGAATGACTGTTGGCTGATAAAACAAGCTGTCATCACCAAGACGTTTCCCACCTGAAACAACACCTGCTCCTTTGCCTACAGCATCTTCAACATGACGTATTACTTTTTCTAAACCATCTTGATTAATTAACGGACCAATATCTGTTTCTGAATCTAGCCCGTCCCCAACTTTCAATGCTTCAACCGCTTCTGAAAAACGTTCAACAAATTTATCATAAATACCCGCTTGAACATAAATTCTATTAGCACAGACACAAGTTTGACCTGCGTTTCTGAATTTAGAATCCATAGCCCCTTTTACAGCTACATCAACATCTGCATCATCTAAAACAATTAATGGCGCATGTCCACCTAACTCTAGCGATAATTTTTTAACGTTATCTGCACTTTGTTTAATTAATAACTTACCAATTTCAGTTGATCCAGTAAATGTTACTTTTCTCACGCGATCATCTTCCATAATCTTTCCAACAATTTGACTTGATGAACCTGTAACTAAGTTAACAACACCTTTTGGAAAACCAGCCTGATTGATTAAATCCATAAACATACCAGCTGTTAAAGGACTCTCACTCGACGGTTTCATTATGACAGTACAACCTGCAGCTAACGCCGGAGCAACTTTACGCGTTAACATAGCTAGCGGGAAGTTCCAAGGTGTAATTGCTGCCACAACTCCTACCGGCTTTTTCCATACTTGCATACGCTTATTAGGCAAATGTGCTGGAACAGTTTGGCCATAAATTCGCTTACCTTCTTCAGCAAACCACTCTAAAAATGACGCACCGTATACCACTTCACCCATTGATTCTTTTATTGGTTTACCCATTTCTAAAGTCATCACACGACCTAGTTCTTCTTTGTTTTCGATTAATAAATCATTTAATTTCATAAGATATTTAGCACGGTCATAAGCAGTTAAATCAGACCATCCTTCAAATGCATCGTGAGCTGCTTCAATAGCAAGTTCTGATTCTTTCTCTCCACCTTTAGGCATCGTTCCTACAACTTCATTTGTTCCTGGGTTAACAACTTCAATTTGTTCTAAATCTTCTCCAACAGTTTCTCCGTTAATCGTCATTAAATATTTCATATTATCTCCTCTTTCTTAATTTAGTCTTCTGTAATACTTCCTAATAATTTTTCTTCCGCATAAATAATATGCCTTCTAATTCCATCTTCAACCTTATCAACATCATGTGATTTAAGTAAGTGAAATAATTCAAGATGTTCTTCATATAAATCTTCAGGTTTTGCATATGAATCAGCTAAATAACCAAGGTAAGTTCTCATTTCCATTTGGTTTAATTCAAATATTTTAATAATTCTTGAATTACCACATGTATTAACGATTGTTCGATGGAAATCTAAATCTAAGTTAAATAACTCATACCAATCAGCAATTTCAATTTGTGTTTTCATTTGTTCTAAAATTGTTGATAATTTTTCGAAGTCTGCTTCCGTTAATAAAGGAAGGGCTTTAATCACTGCATCTTTCTCAATTAAAATTCGCAACTCGATTAATTCTTTTAGGTCACGCTCTGTGAAATGAGCAACATATGTCCCTTTTCTAGCTTTATTCACAATCAACCCTTTATTTTCTAAAATAGTAAAAGCTTCTCTGATTGTACTTCTACTTACATTATATTTTTCTGCTTGATCTTTTTCAAGCAATCTTTCGCCTAACTTGTATTCTTGATTCCAAATACTTTTTTTAATTAAATCAGCAATTGTTTCTCCTAAAGAATTTTGCAATTGAAGTATTTCATTATTATTAACCATTTAAATTCCTCCCCTCTAATCAACTACTATGGGGCAAGTTTTCCTGGCAACCAAGTTGATAACGATGGCACGTAAGTTACAACTAATAATGCAACTATCATTACAATCAATATTGGAATCATTGCTTTGATAATTTTCTCAAATGGCACTTTTCCTATAGTAGAGGCTACAAACAAATTAACCCCGAGTGGAGGCGTAACAAATCCAATCGCAAGGTTCATTACTAATATGATACCAAAATGTATAGGGTCCATACCAATATTTGTGACTACTGGTAAAAGAATTGGTGTTAAAATAACGATAGCTGAGATTGTATCAATAAACATACCAACAATTAACAAGAATATATTAATTATTAATATAATTATTATCGGGTTATCAGACACCCCAACAATAAGGTCTGCCATAATAGATGGAATACGTTCTCTTGTCATTAAATATGCAAAAGAAATTGAAAAACCAATAATAATAACTGTTGTTGCACTTGTTAACGCAGCATCCGAGAATGCTTTATATAACTGTTTTAAATTTATTTCTTTATAAATAAATACTCCAACAATTAATGCATATACTGACGCTACTGCAGCTGACTCTGTAGGCGAGAAGAGTCCTGCATAAATACCACCAAGAATGATCACAGGAATTAATAATGCCAATTTTGCTTCATTAAATGCTTTAAGTACAGCTTTGAATGTCGGTACTTCACCAGTCCCAGAATAACCTTCTTTTTTGGCTACAAAATAAGAGATTAACATTAAACTAACGCCTAAAATAAGCCCAGGAATAATCCCTGCTAAGAACATTGATCCTATCGACACTGTTCCAACCACACCATACATAACAAATGGAATACTAGGCGGAATTAAAACACCCATAGAACCAGCTGAAGCTGTAATTGCTGCTGCAAAACCACTACCATAATTCTTTTCTTTCATCGCAGGAATCATAAAAGAACCAATTGCCGCTACTGTTGCTGGTCCTGACCCAGATATCGCTGCAAAAAACATACTTGCAAGTACAGTTACCATAGCAAGCCCACCTGTAATAAAACCAATAAGCACACTTGCAAGATTTAATAGCCTTTTTGAAATACCACCCGTACTCATTAACACCCCTGCAAGAATAAAGAAGGGTATAGCCATTAACGGAAAGCTATCTAAAGATGTAAATGCTTTTTGAATAATAACATTAGGTGATGAATTTGTTGCAAAAACCATCGTAATTAGCGAAGATAATCCCAATGACACTGCAATAGGCACACCGATAAACATTAATAAGAAAAATACGCCAAAGAGTAAAGTGATTGTCATAGATTTTCCTCCACTACATCATTTTTCTCAACTAATTTATTAGTAAGTATTAAATACATTTGTTGAATTAATCTAATACTCATTAAAGCTCCACCTATCGGAATAGCTAAATAAGGTATCCACATGCCGATTTTTAATGATGGGCTTGTTTGACCATTTATTTGCATATCAACTACATACTTTGTTCCTTCATAAGCTATAAAAATAGCAAAAACGAACCAAGCTATCACGCCTAATAAATTAATATATTTTTTTATATTTTTAGGAAATAAATTAAGAAAGACATCAACTCTAATATGTGATTGCATTCTAATTGCTAAACTAGCTCCTATCCAAATTTGCCAGACATGTAAATACTGAGACAATTCTGATCCCCACACAAAAGAAGTTCCAAACACATAACGACTAACCGATTGTGAAAACATTAATAGCACCATAATAAACAAACTAACAACCAAAAAACTTTCTTCTATCTTTTTATCGAATATATCTTTCATATTCATCTCAAGCTTCCTCCTACAGAAAGATTAATTAAGCCGACTAAATTATTTTAGCCGGCTATCAACTTATTCAGTATAGCTACGTGCTAAATCAATTAATTCTTTACCAATTTGGTCTTCGTACTTAGTATATACTGACTCAGAAGCCTCTTTAAAGTCATCTTTCTGTTCATCTGATAACTCAATCACTTCCATGTTTTCTTTTATGATTTCTAAACCTTCATCATCTTGGTCACGCGCTATATCTCTTTGGTAATCCATTGCTTCTTTTGCCGATTCTTTTAAGATTTCTTGTTCTTCTTCAGTTAAACCATTAAAGAAATCTTCGTTCATGAATCCAACAGTAGCTGTATAAGCATGATTAGAAATTGTTAAATAATCTTGTACTTCATAAAATTTCATTTGATCGATTAAGTTAAGTGGGTTCTCCATCCCATCATAAACGTTTTGTTGCAAGGCACTATATAATTCACCAAAAGCAAATGGTGATGCATTTGCGCCATATTCTTTAAAGGCATCAATATGAACTTCATTTTCCATTGTACGAATTTTCATTCCTGCTAAGTCTTCTGGTTCTTCAATTGGCTGCTTACTATTACTTAGTTGTCTCATACCTGTTTCACCATAGGCTAATCCTACTAATCCTTGTTCAGGTAATTCATCTAAAAGCTGCTGTCCTAGTTCACCATCTAATGCTTCATATGCAATTTCATGTGTTGGGAATAAAAATGGTAAATCCAACACCATAAAATGCGGGTTAAAACCTGCAACTGGCGCAGATGCTGTTACAGTCATTTCAATATTACCAGCTTGAGTTGCTTCAATAGACTCTCGTTCTGAAGCATATAATTGACCATTTGGATATAATTCAACTGTTACTCCACCATCTGATTTTTCTTCGACAAGTTCTTTGAATTTTTCCATCCCCATATGTGTCGAACCTGATTCAGGTGTTGTATATGTCACACCAATCTCAGCTCCACTACTCTTCTTATCAGAAGCTTCGCCGTCATCATTCGAACCACAACCAGCAACAACAATCATCATTAACATAACTGAAAATAAAACTACAAACCTTTTCATTTTTTAAAAATCCCCTTTATAATTTAGTTGTCAATTTCACACCACTCAATAATTGATAAAGCAATAATTTCAGCTGTTTTAAATAATTTATCTAATTCAACATACTCATCTGTAAAATGCGCCATGCTAGTTGTTCCTGGCCCAAATATGATTGACGGAATGTTACCATATTGTGTTAATAATCCACCATCTGTCCCCCAATTCGATCCTGCTAATACAGGTTTTTCATTTTCTGTTTCTTCGTATTTATCTTGTAATATCTCTAACATCGGGTGATCTAAATCACTACCACCTGGTGGTAAATGAATCCCTTCCCATTTAACTGTTACGGGATGTTCTTCAAACCAATCATCTAACTCTACTAAATCATCAAGCATTTTTTGAAACTCATTCTTAGCTTCATTAATTGTTTCGTCTGGTCCAACACCATATCTCCCTTGTATAACTGCGTCTTCAGGTACTGAGGAAGGGAAGATTCCCCCATTAAATTGACCGATATTAATTGGAATAGGAATTGGGTTACCCTTATATAATTCTTGTTTACGATATTTTTCATTTCTTCTTTCTTCTAGTTCTAATAATTGATTAAAGACAATGATGCCTTTCTCAACAGCGCTCACTCCTTCATATCTTGTTCCACCATGTGCTGAGATGCCCTTAATGTTTAATTTAAACCATAGCGAACCTTGTTGTTTTGGGAAAATTTTCATCTCACTTGGCTCAGGAATAATTGCAATGTCTGCTGTATATCCTCTTTGGATAGCAGATATTGTCCCTGCTCCCCCAGTTTCTTCTTCAATTACACTTTGATAAATAACATCGCCTTTTAATTTAATGCCTAAATTAATCACTGTTTCAAGTGCAATCAACGTAGCAACGTTACCTCCTTTCATATCAGTCGTTCCGCGACCATATAACTTACCATCAGCAACTTTTCCAGAATACGCACCATGTTCCCACTTATCTAAGTCTCCTGCTGGTACAACATCAATATGGCCATTTAAAATAACAGACCGTCCATTCTTAGTTCCTTTTAAAACACCTACCACATTTGGACTGTCGTCATAATTCTCACGAATGGGATTATAGAATTCAGTCTTTAACATTTCTTCATGATTAGGTGTCCATACATCAACATCTAGATTTTTAGATTTCAAACGATCCGCCACGATTTTTTGAGCACTTGCTTCATCACCAATAGTCGAGGGTTCTTTAACGATATCTTGGAGATATTTAATATAACTGTCTTTATTTAATTCAATATCTTCTCTTACTTGCTTATTCAAATCCATTTTAATTCTCCTCATATGTATTTTTTTAAATCTTTATAAAGCGCTTTCAAGCTAATATAAAAATTTACTTAATTAGAAGACGAACTTTTTTATTTCTTACTTGCTAATTAAGCGTTTTCATACTATCATTAATTTATGTTGAATGTCGACATTCAACGTTATGTTTAATACAATAATCGATAACTGATTATTTGTCAAACTATTTCGAATAATCTTAAATGAATTTTTTAAATCAAAAGGAGTTGTTATGAATGGAAACAGTTATTGCATATAATCGGGTGGCCAATGAAGTAATTGAATCATTAAAAAATGATTATCATGTTCACTATTTTCAAGATGGGGAATCAATTGATAATCAAGCATTTTTAAAAATATTAAAAGAAACAGTCGGAGTCATTGGGTTAGAATTTAGTGGACAAGAAGCAATATTACAACATGCACCTAAATTAAAAGCAATTGCGAACATTTCAGTAGGTTATGATAATTTAGATATTAACGCTTTAAATAAACATCAAATTATTGGAACAAATACACCAGATACTTTAACTGAAACAACAGCCGATGCTATATTTGGCATGATGTTAGCAACAGCTAGACGTATACCTGAAATGTATAATTTTTTAATGGATGGTAAATGGAATAATTATTTAAATCATAATCAATTCGGTGTCGATTTACATCATAAAACAATCGGAATAATTGGCATGGGTAATATCGGTAAAGCACTCGCAAAAAGATGTGCTTTAGGATTTGATATGGATGTGATTTATTATAACCGTTCGCGAAAATTAGATGTAGAAGAAGCGTATAATGCTGTATTTACCGAATTAGATGACTTATTAAAAACGGCTGACTTCGTTTGTTTAATGCTCCCTGCAACACCAGAAACAAAACATATTATTGCTAAACGTGAATTTGATTTAATGAAAAACTCCGCTATTTATATTAATGGATCAAGAGGAATAAATAATGATGAACAAGCCTTATATGAAGCTTTAAAAAATAAAGATATCCTTGCAGCAGGCATCGATGTGTTCCAGCAAGAACCAGTGGATATGAGTAACCCACTCTTAACATTAGATAATATTGTCGCCTTACCTCATATTGGGCCGACAACAATTGAAAACGAATTAAATATGTCCCAACGAGCTGAACAAAACTTAAGAGACAGTTTAAATAATAAACAACCTGCTGATATTATTAATCCAGAGGTTTTATCTTAATTTATCCCATTTAAAATTTCCGCTTTTCGGAAAAAAACGTTCAAATAAAAGTATCTATCCTATCACAATTATAATATTCTCGCTTGCCGTGGGCGAGCAATGAGCCTCCTTAGGCTGCGCCTGAGGGGTCTCATCTGGCTCTTTTCTCCCACAGGCGTCTCGTATATTCTAATTGCTAGGCATGAATTTAAGTGGTAATTTCATAATGACGCATGCGTATTCTAAATAAATCTTGTATAATTAACTTGATTTCTAATTTAGCAAATAGAGGAGAAGATGAAATGAAGTATTTTGCAGCATTTTTAAAAATGAAAGACGAAGCGAAAAGCAAAGAACACAGACAAGCTCATTTAGATTTTATTGAAGATATGGTGGGCCAAAACCGTCTATTTTCTTATGGACGGCTAACAGATGGCACAGGTGGATTACTTATATACCTAGCAGAATCATTAGAACAAGCAACTGATCTTGCTAACTTAGATCCCTATATTGAACTGGGGGCACGCGAACTTTCAATTCATGAATGGGTCATGCAGTCGCCATACACATTTACAAAATAATAAAAAAAGACCGATATAATTATTTAAAATTATATCGGCCTTTTTATTATATAGATATTCGAAATTATATGCAGAAATTCAAACTTACACATATTTTATTTGCGGTAATATTTAGCACTTTTTCTGTTCTATTTTTCGGATGCTTTTTACTTACCTTGTTTTTTTGCTTTTTCACGTTCGTTTTGGTTTAAAATCTTTTTACGTAAACGAATTGATTCTGGTGTTACTTCACAATACTCATCATCTGCTAGATATTGAATCGCTTCTTCTAGAGACATATCACGTGCTTTACGAATAACACTCGTTTGGTCTTTGTTTGCTGTACGCATATTTGTTAAGTGTTTCTCACGAGAAACGTTAACTGTAATATCATTTTCACGATTATGCTCACCAACAACCATCCCTGGGTAAACTTCTCTACCTGGTTCTACGAATATAGTCCCACGATCTTCTAAATGAAGAATTCCATAAGCAGTTGCTTTACCTGCTTCAAGACTTACCATTGCGCCTGTTCTACGTCCAGCTTGTAAACCTTGAACAACAGGTCCATATTCGCTAAATGAGTGGTTCATAATTCCATAACCACGCGTCTGTGACATAAACTGAGTTGAGTAACCAAGTAGACCACGTGATGGCACAGAGAACTCTAAGCGAACTTGTCCTGTTCCTGTGTTTTCCATATTAACCATTTCACCTTTACGTTCACCAAGTGACTCCATAACTGCGCCAGTATATTCTTCTGGTACGTCAATTTGAACTGCTTCCATTGGTTCACATTTAACGCCGTCAATCTCTTTAATGATAACTTGTGGTTTAGAAATTTGTAATTCAAAACCTTCACGACGCATATTTTCAATTAAAACTGACAAATGTAGTTCACCACGACCAGAAACAACCCATGCATCAGGTGATTCTGTATCATCAACACGTAAACTAACATCTGTTTCTAATTGAGTCATTAAACGCTCTTTAATTTTAGCAGAAGTGATATAAGTTCCTTCTTTACCTGCAAATGGACTATTGTTAACTAGGAAAGTCATTTGTAAAGTTGGCTCATCAATTCTTAAAATTGGTAATGCTTCAGGATGACTTTGTGGACAAATTGTTTCCCCAATATTAATGTCTTCCATTCCTGAAACAGCAACTATTTCTCCTGCCTTAGCTTCTTCAATTTCAGTACGTTCTAAACCGATAAACCCGAATAATTTAGACACTCTAAATTTCTTCTCAGTTCCATCTGTTTTCATAACTACAACTTGGTCTCCGACTTTAATTTTACCGCGGAAAACACGTCCAATTCCTACACGACCGACATAATTATTATAATCTAGAAGTGTTACTTGGAATTGTAATGGCTCTTCACTATTATCCAATGGAGCAGGAATACGCTCTAAAATTGTATCGAACACAGGGTCAAACGTTTCTGTTAAATCATCTGGTTCATATCCTGACATTCCATTAAGTGCTGAAGCATATAAAACTGGGAATTCTAACTGTTCATCATCAGCACCTAAGTCGATAAACAAGTCTAGAACTTCATCTACTACTTCCTCTGGACGAGCACTAGGACGGTCAATTTTATTTAAAACAACTAATGGTTTAAGGCCTTGTTCAAGTGCTTTCTTTAGTACAAAGCGCGTTTGCGGCATTGTTCCTTCATAAGCATCAACCACTAAAATAACACCATCTACCATTTTCATAATTCGTTCAACTTCTCCACCAAAGTCAGCGTGACCAGGTGTATCTAAAATATTAATTGTCGCATCTTTATATTTAATCGCTGTATTTTTAGATAGAATTGTAATTCCACGTTCTTTTTCAATATCGTCTGAGTCCATTGCACGTGAAGCAACTTCTTCATGCTCATCAAACGTACCTGAATATTTTAACAATTGGTCAACTAACGTCGTTTTTCCGTGGTCAACGTGAGCAATAATTGCTATATTACGAATATCTTCTCTTAGTTTCATCATTCAACGCTCCTTATTATCGTATTACATTAACTTTACTATTATACCACAGTTCTCTGTTAAAAGTACGAATTAATTTAATTTTTTTACACTTTCTTCTTTTGATTCAATTCTAACATAAATTCAGCCCCAGAGTTAGGCCTGTTTTTAACTGTGATATGGCCATCTATCTGTTCGATAATTGCTCTAGATATTGCAAGACCAAGACCTGTATCACCTGTATGTCCTTTCACAAAACGATGGAATAAATAAGGTAGAATTTTTTCATCTACTCCTGATCCGTCATCCGCAATGATAATTGCTACTTTATCTTTCCTATCCTCTACTGTAATCTCAACATTTGAATGAGCATATCTCACCCCATTCATCATCACATTGAGAATTGCACGTAATAATTTATCTTCATCTGCAACGATCATAATTGAATTATCATTTGTATACTCAATATTTATCGACTGTTCTATAGCATAAGGACGAACACGATCAACTGCTTTTTCAATTAAATCATTTAAATCAATTTCTTCTTGCTCAGCCTTACTTTTCTCACTATCTAATTTAGCTAGTAAGGTCATTTCATTAATCAAAATCTTCAACCGTTTTACTTCTGAAGCAATAACATTTAAGCCTTTTTCTTCATCTTCATCCGTAAATATACCATCTCGGATTCCTTCAGCATATCCTTGAATTGTCATTAAAGGAGTTTTAAGTTCATGTGAAGCATTTTGGAAAAATGTTTGCTGAGAATCAATATAACGCTGTAACTCTAGCCCCATTTCATTAACACTTAAAGCGACCTCTTTAATTTCTCCAGTAGCTTTTATATCTTTTAATTCACTGAATTCGCGTCGTTCAATCTTTTTAACTTCAACTTTTAAGCGTTCAAGCGGCGTCACTAATTTACCCGTGACAAAGTAACTTAACAATATTGCAATTAACGATCCAATTATAAACACAAGTGCTATCCGTGATATAAAACTTTGTTGGACAACTTGCAAATCAGTCAGCGGCGTTAAAAGTATAAGTTCTAGTCCAGATTGATTAGGGGCAATCCTTTTTTTAGATACAACAAATTTACTACCCGTATACTCCCATAAACCAGACTCTTCTTCGACAAAATAATCTTTTTTATAAAATCCATCTACTATATCCAAACTTAGTGTAGACATAAGGACTTGATCACTTGTTTGGTCGTATACAATAAATTGTAAGTTTTGTTCACTTAAAAACTTCTCTAACTCATCGACAGAATTATTATAATTAGCATTTTCTTCTAAAAATTGGACTAACAATTCACCTTTTTGTTCAAGTTGGGTTTCTTCGTTTTTTACTAATAAATCAAGAATTAACGAATAAATAACTAAACTCCCCACAGCTAAAACAATTAAAACAAGTGATGTGAATGCTAAATTAAGTCTTGTTTGTAATCTCATTCAACTTCTTCCCCGTCGCTTAAGCGGTAGCCAAAACCCCATACTGTATCCAAATTAAGATCAGGTATCTTTTTACGAATCCGTTTAACAAGATCATCTACCGCCCGGTCGCTTCCAAAATAATCATTGCCCCACACATGGTTTAACAACTCTTCTCTAGAAAAAGCACGTTCTGGATTTTTAGCAAGCATAATCAATAGCTCAAACTCTTTTACAGTCACTTCAATTTCTGCATTATTCCACATAACTTTGCGCATATCTTCATTAATTGTTAAGTGTCCAACTTGAATATGTTGCTGCTCATTTTCAACTTTTATATTTTGATAAGAACGTGCAAAAAGACGCCTGACACGAGCAACTAACTCTCTTGGACTAAAAGGTTTCGTTAAATAATCATCTCCACCTAACTCAAGCCCAATAATCTTATCGACTTCTTCATCTTTTGCAGAAATGATAATGATCGGCACATCACTCGTCTCTCTTATTCTTTTACAAAATTCATACCCATCCATACCTGGCAACATAATATCTAATACCCACATATGTGGTGGGTCCTCTGTCCATAATTTTAATGCATCTTCTGCATTATCAAATAACTCTATTTCATAGCCTTCTTTTTTTAAGTATGTTGCAACAATATGTTGAATGTTTTCATCATCTTCTACAACTGCAATGCGATAATTCATCATATTACCTCCCTACTATTTCTTTAATTTTAAACGCTATTCAAAATAAACGGCAATAATAAACTCTTTTACATACATTTTACACAATTATACCAATCTCTTGCCAATATGTCTGTTTATACTAAGAGTATAGCAAATGAAAGGATGATTTCAGATGCCCTATGACGATGAAAAAGAATTAACATCTGAAGATAAAGAAACAAAAGACGTATCTACTCAAACAGATACTAAAGAAGATATTTTAATAGATTCGTATAAAAAAGAAATTGCCTCACTAAAGAAACACCAAAAAAGTAAACGAGGCTTACTCTTTCATATTACAACAGGTGTAGTTGGCGGAATAGTCGCAGCTTTAATTGTTATTGTCTTATTAACGACCAACTTAATCCCCATATCTGATTTAAATACAACAAGTGAAAATCCACTAAATCAAAACACAGAAACAATGTCGAATGACTTAATAGATGAATCAAAATTAAAAGATACACCCATTAACGAAGTTTCTAAAGCTGTAGTTGGTATCAAGAATATTAGCCAAGAAGACCCTTGGACAGGAACACAAGAAGGTGGAACTGGCTCAGGTATTATTTATAAGCAAGAGAATAATAAAGCTTACGTCGTAACTAATAATCATGTAATCCAAGATGCAAAAGATATAGAAGTTGAATTATCAAATGAAAAAGTTGTCCAAGCTAAATTACTTGGGACTGACCCTTTAACTGATTTAGCAGTGTTAGAAATGGACGATAGTGATATTGAAGCTGTCGCTGAATTTAGTGATTCAGAAAAGCTTGAAGTAGGCGAAACAGTTATAGCAATTGGTAACCCATTAGGTAGTGAATTTGCGGGCTCAGTCACAAAAGGTATCATTAGTGGGCTTGATCGTTCGGTACCGGTCGATACAAATGGCGACCAACAACCGGATTGGGTAACTGAAGTCTTGCAAACTGATGCAGCCATCAACCCTGGTAATAGCGGTGGTGCCCTTGTTAATACGAAAGGGCAAGTCATTGGAATTAACTCAATGAAAGTAGCACAACAATCTGTAGAAGGTATTGGACTCGCCATACCAAGTAATACAGCACAACCTATTATCAAAGATTTAGAAGAAAACGGCGAAGTAACAAGACCTACTTTAGGTATTGCGACCGCCCCATTAGACCAAGTACCGCCTGAAGTACAAAATGAAATTGATTTACCAAAAGATGTACAAGCAGGTATGGTCATTGCAAATGTTGATTCTGATTCTCCTGCAGAAAAAGCAGGCTTAAAAAAATTCGATGTCATAACTAAAATTGATGACCAAGAAATCACTTCAATCGTTGACATTAAAGTTGCACTTTATACTGACGCGCAACCAAACGAAAAAGTGACTGTCGAATTTGTTCGTGATGGACAAAAAGAATCCAAAGAATTAACCTTAACTAACTAATCCCGATTTTAGAGCAATATTGATGCTCACAGTAGGCTTTGGTACGCATACGCTTTGTTTGGTTCCCCCCTAACTACAAGCAGATAACCACCAATCTTACTGATATAAATAAAGCCTAACTTTACAAATATGTGAAGTTAGGCTTTTTAATATGGTAAACTAATTATACAATATAATTAATTAAGCTATTCGGATTGTTATGTAGAAAGTGTACTTTTACTTTTAGCAAAATGAATATACGAGACGCCTGCGGGAGCAAGAGCCAAAATGAGACAACGCAAGGCGTAGCCTAAGGTGGCTCATTGCTCGCCCGCGGCAAGCGAGTATATTCAATTTGTGGTAATAAATAGCATATACTTTCTACACTATTTTCCGAATATTCCTTAATTATAAGGAGGCTTTTAATAAAATGACAGATAAAGTAATTGGTTTTATTGGTACAGGTGTGATGGGACAAGGGATGATTAAAAATTTATTAAAAAAAGGATTTAAAGTAAACATTCATACACGCACAAAAGTAAAAGCAACTCAATTAATTACTGAAGGCGCTGAATGGATGTATTCAGTAAAACAATTAAGCGAAAAATCCGATGTCATTATTACTATGATTGGTACGCCAGACGACGTAGAAGCAGTTTATTTCGGAAGTGACGGATTAATTGAAAATGTAAAACCAAGCACGATGTTAATTGATATGACAACATCTAAACCAAGCTTAGCAAAAAACATTTATGATATTGCTAAATTAAAAGATATTAAAGTATTAGACGCACCTGTTTCGGGTGGAGACGTTGGGGCAAATAATGGTAAATTAACAATTATGGTCGGCGGTGATGAAGACGACTTCAACGCAGCCCTTCCTATTTTGCAAGCAATGGGTGAAAACATCCGTCTCCAAGGACCTGCCGGTGCCGGTCAACATACTAAAGTCGTTAATCAAGTCTCAATTGCTTCAGGAATGATTGGAATGATCGAAGCACTTATTTACGCAGAAAAAGCAAACTTAGATGCCAATACTGTTTTAAAAAGCATTGGCACAGGCGCAGCAGGTAGCTGGTCACTTGATAATTATGCACCAAGAATTATTAAAAATGATTTTGCTCCAGGATTTGCAATTAAACATTTTATCAAAGACATGGAAATTGCCATTGAGTCCGCCCACGAATTAGGCATGACTACTCCTGGACTTGAATTAGCGCTTAGTATGTATAAAGAACTAGCAGCAAACGGACTAGAAGAAAAAGGTATTCACGCACTTATGTTGTATTACACACAAGCATAAAATAATCATTTGAATTTACTTTAGGAGGCTTCTAGAGTAAGTTCAAATGATTTTTAATTTAAAATAAGTATTGGTAATTAATAAAATTGCTAGAAAAAAATTGTTTAAATTTATTGACGTTTATCGACAACTGCTTGAATTTCGAACGCTAAATCACTATTCCCAAAAATTTCTAATACACTAAAAACAGTGACATCATCCACTTGATCCGTCTTTCCTGCTTCAGTTGCTTCTTTAAATGCTTCATTTAATAACGCATTATTTGGCTGTTCTGGATAAGCACGCTTATAAAGTTCTTTCGCATCTACCTCATTATTCACACACCATTGAGCAAATATAAGCACCATCATACGCTCGTCTTTTTGATAATTTTCGATTACTTGCTCATCCATTGTCTTTGATTGAGGCTCATCAAAAGCAGCTGATGGATCAAAATCTACAAAATCATCTTCATCATTAAAGTCATTCATTTTAATTCACTCCTTTTTTAGCATAAATAATGTCATAAAAGATATGGCTTGTTTTAATTCATCAGGCAAATGAGAAACGACTGTTTCATCAACGTCATTTTTATGTATCACATGTTGTTCCATTAACGTAAATCCATTCTCTTTAGCTAATTGAAAAAACTCCCAAGGCATCATCGTATTCATCACGACTTCTTTTTTATAAAGTCGCTGATAACTATTCGCTCTCGGGCCCGAAGTCGCTCCTAACAACCCTGCACATAGCATACCACCCTTTTTTAGTACACGTTTAATTTCAATGAGTGCATCTATTGGGTTCTCTGTCCATTCAATAACATTAATTAATAAAGCATAATCAAATGAATTTGACTCAAAAGGAAGCTCATCAACGGAACCAACATAAAATGGCACTTCGCTACCTAAAGACTCTTTAGCAAGTTCAATCATTCTTTCTGACAAATCAATTCCTGTTACATTATAACCCAAACTTTTTAATTTATGAGAACCATACCCACTACCACAACCAATATCTAAGACTAATCCATCAGTGCTAGTATGTTTATTAAAGAAAGGAATTATATCTTTTCTACTTCCATCTTCCCACATATCACGACTTCTTTTATCCCAATTAACAGCTTGATGATCCCATTTGCTTTTTGTATTTTCATTCCATTTAACGATATTAATTCCTCCCTTAAAATTCAGGATATCCGAAAAATAGTGTGGAAAGTAAAACACTGTTTTCCTTCGCAAATCAAATACGCTCGCTTGCCGCGGGCGAGCAATGAGCCTCATAGGCTGCGCCTATGGGGTCTCACCTGGCTCTTTTCTCCCGCAGGCGTCTCGCATATTTGATTTGCTAAGATGTACTGTAATCTTAAAATTCCACATCATAACCCGAATATCAAAAATTCAAAAAGGCTTACCTCAATTAAGAGATAAGCCCTTCAAAATTCAATATTATAGAGAGTTTACGTTAGCCGCTTGTGGACCACGCTCTCCTTCGACGATTTCAAATTCAACATCTTGACCTTCTTCAAGAGTTTTGAAACCTTCAGACTGAATAGCTGAGAAGTGAACGAAAACATCGTCACCATCTTCACGCTCGATAAAACCAAAACCTTTTTCTGCGTTAAACCATTTAACTTTACCAGTCATCATAGTGAATGACCTCCCTTACAAATATCGTGCAAAGCAATTGAATCTCAAACACTTTTACACCTCTTTGATAAAAGAGTTAGTAAAGTAATTCGTATTTCAATTTCCTTTTGCTACTTATTACAATACTACGATATTCTAATTAATGCAAGCTTTTATTTCTTTTTTCTTTGAATAATACGTTTTATTAGCTTATAAAACTATTTAAAGACTATTCCGACAACATTGTTTAAAAAAATTTTTTTCCAATTAATCATATTACTTACTAAATTATCCCTAACAAATTCAGATAAACGAATAAAATAACGAATGGAAGAACAATTGTCATTAGAAAACGCCAAATCGAATAAATTACTGGCGATAAATTACTGCCTAATGTGAACTCAGATTTAACGAGTGACTTATCCATTTTATGAATAATGAAAAGAGCAATCATAAATGCCCCTAATGGAAGTAGTATATTACTCACAAAATAATCTGTTGCATCAAATACACTTAAACCAAATATAGTAAAATCTGCTAATAAACTAGAAGATAAAGCAGCTGGAATTGCAATAATAAATAACACTACTCCTAAAATAAGTGACACTGCTTCACGTGACATTTTACTATTTTTCGTAAAGGCGGCAACAATCACTTCATATAAACTAAATGATGAAGTTAATGTAGCAAACAAGAATAGAATTAAGAATAAACTTAAGAACAAACTACCTAAGGGCATTTGAGCAAAAGCTTCTGGTAAGACAATAAATAACAAACTCGGCCCATGATCTGGCGCCAGACCAAACGCAAATACAACTGGAAAGATAGCCAAACCTGCAAGTAATGAAACGAATATATTCATGCTTACTACCCAAGTTGCTGATGTTGTTATGCTCACTTTTTTGTCTAAATAAGAACTATATGTCACCATAGCAGAAAATCCAACTGCTAGTGAAAAGAATGACTGACCGAGCGCATAAAGGATTGCTTCACCATCAATGCTTGAGAAATCTGGTGCTAAAAAGAATTGAACACCCTCCATAGCTCCCTCTAACGTTAAAGCACGAATAACAATAATAATAAAAAACAAGAATAATAAGGGCATCATATATTTATTCATTCGTTCAATCCCATTTTGAATTCCCAGGGAAATAACTAAGACATTTATTATCGTAAATAATAATAAACCTGTGATTGTTACTAACGGACTACCAACAACTGAGCCAAAAAGAGCATCATACTCAGTATTTACTCCAATAATTTGGTTTCCAATTGATTTACCTGCGTAAATTAGTACCCAACCACCCACAACACTATAAAACGATAATAATAAGAAAGAGCCTAATACTCCAAGACGCCCAATCCATACCCATAATGACTTAGGTGCTATTTTTTTATAAGCACTCACAGCCTCAAGGCCA
Organism: Pseudogracilibacillus sp.; assembly: GCA_035301645.1. Taxonomy (GTDB): domain Bacteria; phylum Bacillota; class Bacilli; order Bacillales; family Amphibacillaceae; genus Pseudogracilibacillus. The sequence continues at coordinate 35,388 of DATGTX010000031.1, forward strand.
GTCCCTCTTCCAATAATAAACTCAGCAACGAGCATCGGTAAACCAATTAACAAAGTAAACACTACAAAAAGGAGAAAAAACGCACCCCCACCACTTGTCCCTGTCACATAAGGAAGACGCCAAATAGCACCCAGACCTATTGCTGCCCCAGCAGACGATAAAATAAAACCAAATCTAGATGTCCATTCCTGTTGTTTTCTTTCCACAAACCATCCTCCTAAATTAAGTAATTTAAAACTTTTGAATCCCAAAATACATCATTAAAAAACTATTATTTAAATTTTTATACAAATTAAATTTATACAAAACCAACAAGAGAGCATATATTACTGGCAGTGTTAATCAAAAACATTTACATGAATTCCTACCGCTAAAATTAGTAACAAACCTAGCAAATAGAAGACACGAGTCGCCTGTGGGAGCAAGAGCCAGATGAGACCCCTCAGGCGTAGCCTGATGAGGCTCATCGCTCGCCCACGGCAGCGAGAGGATTCTACTTGCGGCGATGATAGCATATAGCATTTTTTCTGTACATTAAAGATTAATTTAACTAGAATCCAGAATAATCATTCAATTATAGTATATCCTAAAAATCAATAGGCTTCTTAAAGATTACAAAACATTACTAAAATATACAAGCAAAAATTAAAACTGTTTACATTTTTTCGTCTTTAAATATGGATAAGTGGTATAATTAATTAAAAATTAAATAACCTGGAGGCGACATCTATGAATAAAAAAACACTAGCCGTCCTCACTCGTGCACTAATTGTCCTAACCGTCACAGTATTAAGCGCTATTATAATTTATTATTTCTTTAAATTAATGTACCCCTTTATTATTGGTGCACTTCTTGTTATGTTAATTAACCCAATTATTAGATTCTTAGAGAAAAAAGCGCACTTCCCAAGATTACTTGCAGTCTTAACTACATTATTATTATTCATCACTGTCTTTGCTGGTGGTATGACTCTTTTAATAGCTGAGATTATAGCAGGCTCAAGTTACTTAGCAAAAGTTGTTCCTGAAAAAGTCGATTCCATTATCAACGCAGTACAATTATTTTTTACGGATAAAATCATTCCCTTTTACGAAAACATTGCTACAAAATTCAACGCTCTAGATCCTGGCAAACAAGATACAGTAACTAACAGCATTAAAGAAGCAAGTAATGAGTTATCTAGCACTGTTACTTCATTTTTACAGAGCTTTCTAAGCTCTTTACCGGCTCTAATTTCTTGGATTCCTAGCGCAGCAACTGCCATTGTCTTTATCCTCTTAGCTACTTTCTTTATTAGTAAAGATTGGAACAAACTTTCAAAAAAAGTCACTTCATACTTGCCAGAAAAAATTACAACACATTCAGGCAATGTTCTGAATGACTTAAAAAAAGCTAGCTTAGGATTTATCAAAGCGCAATTCATTTTAATTACCGTCACATTCATCATTAATCTTATCGCCTTTTTAATTATGCAAATTGAACAAGCTTTAACAATAGCACTAATTATTGCTATCGTAGACTTACTTCCTTATTTAGGGTCAAGTGCTATCTTAATTCCCTGGGCAATATATGAAATGTTCACAGGCAGCTTAGGACTTGGTATTGCCTTAGCTAGTCTATTTATAGTGGTTGCAGGCACAAGGCAATTTATTGAACCTAAAGTTCTCTCGTCAAGTTTAGATTTAGACCCTCTCTCAACTTTGATTTCTTTATTTGTCGGTTTTAAACTTTTTGGTTTCCTTGGTTTAATTATCGGACCGATTAGTTTAGTTTTTGGAATGGCCCTTTATCGCACAGGAGTCTTTAAGGATGTTTACCAATACATTGTTAGGCCTGATAAAAACATCCATTTATAGTATAATCAACATAACTCAAGTATATTGGACATTCGGAAAGTAAAACGCTATTTACCACCGCAAATCGAATTCATAATATATTACGCTTAAAAAATTCTTTTAGAGGTGAATCCATGTTAAAGAAAATTTCCATTCTTTTTATAATTATTGGTTTAGCCATACTGACTTATGGTGGTTTAGAACTTTATACCTCTTCTAAAAATGAGAGTAAACGATTAGATGACGCAAATACGATTATATCTGAAGAAGTGATTTATGAATTTGATCAAAAATCAATTGATTATGATAAATTTGGCGAAGGGGACACAATTGGAGTACTTTACATACCTAAATTGGAAAGAGAAATTCCCATTGTGGAAGGGACAGATGAAGAAGAACTTGCTCAAGGTGTTGGTCATTATGAAGGGACCGGATTTCCTGGCGAAAACAAACAAATTCTTTTATCTGGTCACCGTGATACTGTTTTTAGGCAGTTTGGTGACTTAGAAAACGGTGATGAATTTCATGTAAAAATGGAACATGGTACATTTATTTATGCAATCGAAGATAATGAAATCGTCTCAGCAGATGACACAACTGTCATTGACCCTAACAGAAAAGATGAAGTTTTAACCGTCTCAACCTGTTACCCTTTCTCCTATATTGGAAGCGCACCTGATCGTTATGTCGTTTATGCCTACCCAATTGTAGAAGAATAATTTTAATTTACTTTATTATTTTAATAAAAAAATTCCGAACTAAACGCAGATTTCTCTGGTTAGTTCGGAATTTTTATTTTTCAGATATCCTTTTTTTTTAAACTTGAGGTCCTTCAACTTTCTTTTTCTTTCTAAAATCAATTGGACGCTCTTTAATTTTTCTACCCCGCAATACTAACCATAACTGTGAAGCTAGTAAGAGTGATGAATAGAATCCTGCAAGTAAACCAACAATTAATGCAATTGAGAAACCAGTAATCGACTCAGCTCCAAAGAATAAGAAGACTACAACTGCAATTAATGTTGTCAGTGTTGTATTTAAACTACGTGTAAATGACTGTACAACACTCTTATTAACAACTTCTGCTAAACGACTATAAGACGTAATCCGCTTCTCCATTCTAATATTTTCCCGGATCCTATCAAATATTACAATCGTATTATTAATCGTGTAACCGACCAGCGTTAGCAATGCAGCAATAATTGTAACATCAAATTCAATTTGGAAAATACTAAACACCACGAGAATAAAGAACACATCATGAACAATGGTCAAGATTGCTGTTAAAGCAAAATAGAATTCAAAACGTAATGTAACGTAAAGAATCATACCAATTGCTGCAATCCCTAGTGCGTAAAGCGCGTTTTTAACAAGTTCTTCACCAACTATCGGTGATACAACACTTACGCTTGGTTCTTCCCCGTATTTGTCATTAAATAGGTTTTTTATTTCATTAATTTTTTCTTTTTCAAGTACTGTATCAAAACGACTAACAGCAATTTCTTCATTTTCTCCTGAAAGAACGATTGACTTAGCCTCTAAGTCAAGTGACTCAAGATCTGATTCAATTTCTTCAGTTGTTAGTGATTCATCAGCAAGAATTTCAACGCGTGAACCACTTGAGAAGTCAATACCAGGATTTAATTGGAAAATAACTAGCGAGACGGCTCCAACAACTAGCATACTTATCGTTAAAATAAATATTTTCTTTTGATGCTTAATAATATTGATTGAACGATTGAAAAATGTTGGCGTTACTTCTCCGCCCTCTTTGATATCTTGAATCTTTTTCGGGTTAACACCTAACCAAGTTTTACGGTCTTTCAAGTAACCACTCTTGACCCACATATTTAAGAGCATTCTTGTACCGAATACTGCTGTTACAAAACTCATTAAAATACTAAGAATCAAAATCGTCGCAAAACCTTTAATTGAACTTGTCCCAAAGATAAATAAGACAACAGCCGCTAGCATTGTTGTAATATTCGCATCGAGAATCGTGATTAAAGAGTTTTTTAAGCCTGTATCAAAAGCTGCTTTAACTGATTTACCTTTAATCAGTTCTTCTTTAATCCGTTCAAATGTAATAACATTCGCATCTACTGCCATCGCAACCCCTAATATAAGTGCCGCTATACCAGGTAATGTTAAGACACCATTCATTAGTTGGAAAATAAGTAAGATTAAAAACACATAAATCGCTAAATTAATTGATGCGACAACTCCTGCAAAACGGTAAACTACAATCATAAATAAGAAAATTAAGCCAATTGCAATAAACCCTGCAAAAACTGTCTGAGTTAAAGCTTGCTCACCAAACTGAGCACCAACAGAAGTAGAGAATATTTCTTCCATATGCACAGGTAATGACCCAGAATTAATAATATCAGCTAAACGTTGCGCTTCCTCAACTGTAAATTGCCCAGATATTTCAACATCTGATGTATTTAAAGTTTGGCTCACACGTGGTGCAGAAATATATTTAGCATCTTCTTCAGATTTCTTTGATTCTTCTGCAAACGAATCACCTTCTTCAAAGTCCATCCAAATAACAAGTAAATTCTCACCCTCAGGCATATTTTTTATTCTGCTAGTCACTTCACCAAACTTTTTCGCATCATTTAATGATAAAGTAACGTTCGGTTGCTGCGTATCAGGGTTATAATCTTGTTTCGCACTTCCTTGCTTAACATCTGCTCCACTTAATTGCTCTTCATCATTTACATCTTTAAATGATAATTGGGCTGATGTAGCGAGCATATCTCGTGCTTCTTCCTGATTTTCAACACCCGCAAGTTGTACACGTATTCGGTTCTCACCTTCAATATCAATCACGGTTTCACTAATACCAAGCCTATTTACTCGATCATTTAGAGTTTGAACAGTTGCTTCAAGTAAAGAACGGTCTACCTCTGCATCTTCATCGATCGGTTCAACTTCGTAAAGAACCTCAAATCCACCTTGCAAATCTAGGCCTAAATTTATTTTCTTACTAATATCGTCAACGGTTATACCAATTGTACTTAGTAAAAGAATAACAATTAAAAAGAAACTTATTATGTAACTACGCTTTTTCATGCTCGACATCCTTTCAAGCTTTCAAATAAACTTATATCTTGATTAATTTTAACATTATTCAGTTATAAAACCATCTAAATAACATTATTTTAAAATAAAACAACATGATAACTAATGTATCATGTTGTTTTAATTTCTAACCGCCTATCTCTTTAATCATATCATGGACTTTTTCAATTTCTGCATCGTCAACATTTAAATAATAAACGCCATCTATTTTAGTTCCTTCACCAGTCATTTGATACTCACTAATATTTTTTCTAGCACCTTGATAATTAAGTAATAACTTTTGCATATCATCCATATCAAGATTCGTTTCCATATTCTTACCTAAAATAGAAACTAAGTTTGTCAGCTTAGGAACACTTGCAACTGATGCACCTTGGTTAATAATGCCTTCTATCACTTCACGCTGACGTTTATTACGTCCAAAATCTCCTTGGGGATCTTGTTTTCTCATTCTTACATAAGCCATTGTTTTATCGCCATCCATTGAGTTTTCACCAAAATTAAAGTCATATTTACCTTCCGACCATTCCATGTCGCTATTAACTTTAATCGTTCCAAGTTCATCTACTAAACTTTTAAATCCGCTCATATTCATACTGACATAATAATCTAAATCCATATCTAAAAATGATTCAATTGTATCAATCGACATTTCTGCTCCTCCAAAAGCATAAGCATGGTTAATTTTATCTTGAATGCCTTTCCCAACAATTTCTGTACGTGTATCACGCGGGATACTAACGATTTGCATTTGATCCCCTTTAGAGTCGACTGTTAAAACCATCATGGCATCAGAACGTCCACTCTCACCTTCTTCAGCATCGATTCCTAGGAGTAATATATTCAGTGTATCTTTACCTTTCAACTTGTCTTTTCCGACTGATGTATCGATTGCTTTAACTGGATTATGCATCTCATTATTTACTGTATTTTTAGCATGTAAATAAACTGCCAACACATAACCTACGACTGCTAAGATGAACACTAAGGCAATTATAATTAATGTCTTCCATATTGACCATTTCTTTTTTCTTCTTGTTCTTTTCATGAATATTAGAACCCCTTTTCTAAAATAACGTTTATATATAAACATAAATATCTATTTTATAGTTAAGCTTTACTAAGTATACTATAAAACTATTCAATAAAAGGCAAACTTTAACAAATTATTATTTTATATTTTTAACTAGTAACAAATATGACAAAAACCTTTTTTTATGCCATAATTATACAACATATATGTATGCGCTTACCTTTAGGAGGAATATTATGGAATCAACACAGAAACGTTCTTGGATCAAACCAACGCTTTTAATTATCGCCCTTATTTTAATTTTATTAATTGTTGCTGGTGCTTTATTTTTTAATTCTTATAGTAAAAAACCACTCCCTGAAACTGCTGGAGAAACAGTTTTAGATGTCACCGATGAAGTAAGTATCACAACTGATGAGAAGGGGGTGCCCCATGTCAAAGCAACAAATGAACAAGACCTTTTCTTTGCACAAGGCTATGCTCAAGCACGCGACAGACTTTTTCAAATGGACTTATCGCGTAGACAAGCTTCAGGTACATTAAGTGAATTAATTGGTGGCCAAGCTGTCGACAATGATAAGTATTTCCGTACACTCGGACTGAGAAGAGCTGCAGAAGCTTCCTTTGATATATACCCCTCTGAACCAAAAGATGTGTTGCATGCTTTTGCAGATGGTGTGAATGCTTTTATTGAAGAAGCAACAAATGACAATAAACTTCCTTTAGAATATGCTTTACTTGGTATGAAACCAGAAAGTTGGTCGGCAATTGATTCTTTAACAATTGGAAAATATATGGCTTTTGATTTAGGCGGCCACTGGGAAAGACAAGCTTTTAATTCTTATTTACTACAAGAATTTGATGATGAAAAAGCTCAAGAACTTTTCCCTGCCTATCCAGAGAATGGATCAACAGCTATTCAACCTGATGAAATTGATATTGCTTCAAGTTTTGAAAATGTCGTAATCCCTGATGAATTTAATGGGAGTAATAACTGGGTAATTGGTGGTGATAAGACGGCTTCAGGTAAACCACTTCTTGCAGACGACCCACATTTAGGACTCTCCACACCATCAATATGGTATGAAATGAGTTTAGAAGCAGATGACATTAATGTAGCTGGCGTAATTTTTGCTGGAGTGCCTGGAATTATTTTAGGACATAACGAGAATATTGCTTGGGGTGTAACAAATACAGGCCCGGATGTGCAACAATTATTTATTGAAAAACAGAATCCTGACAAAGAAAATGAATTTTTATATGATGATGAATGGGAACAAGCAGAAGTCATACCAGAACCGATTCAAGTAAAAGGTGAAGACACAATAGAATATGAAGTAGTAGAAACTAGACATGGCCCGATTATTTCGGATTTCAGTAAAGAAACAAATGATGATGATATCTTTTCACTTCAATGGACAGCACTTGAAGCAACAACTGAACTACTCGCTATTTTAGAATTGAATAAAGCGAGTAATTGGGAAGAATTTGAAAAAGGTCTTGAACACTTTTTAGCGCCAGCACAAAACTTCGTCTTTATGGACGATTCAGGCACAATTGCTTATAAAGCAAATGGCAATATACCTATTTATGAAAATGCAACGGACGCCCTCCTACCTCTACCAGGTTGGGACAAAAAATATGAATTAAAAGAGTATATTCCTTTTGATGAACTACCTAAAGTCATTAATCCGGATAAAGGGTATATCGCAACAGCTAATAATAAAATCGTACCTGATGATTACCCATATCATATTAGTAATGTGTGGGCACAGCCTTATCGATATGATCGTATTGCTGAAGTTTTAGAGGAAAATGATGAGCTTACTTTAGACGATATGAAAGATTTACAAATGGACACTGTTAATTTACGGGCGAAAGAATTTATTCCTTTATTTAACCAAACAATGGATAAAAAAGCACTATCAGAAAGTGCGCAGACTGCACTTGATTCTTTAACTAAATGGAACTTTGATGACGACGTAACGCTTCCTGAACCACTTATTTTTGATACGTGGATAACAACAATCGAAACAGAACTTTATGAAGATATTCCAGAAGATGTATTAACTTTATTTTCTGGACTTGGTCAAACAACAGACGAGCTCTTGAGAATGGGGGATGAATCAATTTGGATTAACGAACAAGCTGATTTTGCTACATTTTTAGCAGAGACATTAAACAGTTCAATAACTGAACTTGAGAAAGAATATGGTACCAATCAGACGGTTTGGCGTTGGGGCGACTTCCATCAAGTCGAATTTACACACCCACTTGCTCAAGCTAACTTCTTAACCGAGAAATTATTCACAAGACATCGTCCAGTAGAAGTTGGTGGGAGCGGAGTTACTGTGATGGCAGCCAGACATCAAGAAAATGGTGTTGTTGATCACGGAGCTTCGTGGCGTTTTGTGATTGATGGTGAAGACTTTACTACTGGACATCATATAGTCGGCCCTGGGCAGTCCGGTCACTTTAGAAGCAAATGGTACAGTGACCAATTTACAGATTGGACTGAAGGTATCTTCCATGAAACCACATTAAAAAAGTCAACAGGTGATACTTATTTAATTAAACCTCAATAACAAACAATGTAGAAAGTAGAACACTATTTTTTCCGTAAATCGAATATACTCACTTGCCGCGAGCGAGCATATTTGAATTGCTAAGATGTAATGTAATTTTAAATTTCCACATAATAGAATCGAATTCATATTTACCAAAATAATTAGCAGGTGCATACTTAGTTATACACTTGCTAATATTTTTTGTTAATTGATAGTAACTAATGCTTTCATGAGGTAAGATATATAAGAATGAATTAATTTAAATGAGGTGTAATATTGGTTCAAAAAAGTACTGGTAAATTTTTAATAATTTTCGCTAATATTTTGGTTACAGTCATTAGCTTAGGCTTCACTAATGTCGCTTTTATCCTTGCTAGACATAAAGATACCATTGGTACATACGAATTAACAATCATGGTCACAGCCGCTCTAACAATTATGGCTAGTTGGTTACTTTTATTCTTGTATCTTAAAAAAGATATGAAGAATTTACTTTTCTTCTTTTTTATAGCTGGATTAATTTGTATCGGATTGTTATTTTTCGGACAAGGATTATCCGTTTTAATTCCCGGAACGTTTTATCTAATCGGTTCATTATTAATTTTCTATGCTAAGGATAAAGAACCTGAAGAGACAAAAATAATTCAACTATATCATAATTGGAAGTTAACTTTCCTTTTTGTCGGTAATATTTTAAACACATTTATTTGGGTCTTTTTCTGTTATATATTCTTATTACTCTTGGGTAATCATCAATTACTCTCACAATTATTAAGCACTAACTTCAATGAATCATTTACGATCTTTTTAATTCTCTCAACCCTTATTTTTATCACTTTAAATTGGGTAATCTTTTTCATCGTCAAGTTTAAAGATATTAGAAAAATGTATTTTTATTTCTTGATTGTCAGTGTCTTTAACTTTGCAATTGGTGGTTATAATATTATTGTTTTAAATGGCGGTTCATTCCCACCTCCTGAAAAATTACTCACTTTTGTCATTCAAGCACCTGTATTCTTATTCGTTTTTCCAGGTCTATTATATATTATTGGCTTTATCATGCGGGAAAAGGATATTGTCTACACTGAGCAAGTCACTAAGTAATTATGAAACAATCTATATCACCGCAAATAGAATCATTGTAATGTTTTGGAGGTAGTCGTCACATGGCAAAATTGTTTTTTCATTATTCAACCATGTCAGCAGGCAAAAGTTTAGAAATTATTAAAGTCGCTTATAATTACGAAATACAAGATAAAAAAGTTCTCATACTCACCTCTCAATTAGATAATCGCTATGAGATTGGTAAAGTATGGAGCCGTACAGGTTTTGAAAAAGAAGCACTCACTTTCAATCAAGCAACAGATTTATTAAAAACAGTCACCAAATTTGATAAAAGACCTACATCAGTTTTAATTGACGAAGCACAATTTTTAACCAAAAAACAAGTAATCCAGCTAACTGAAATTGTCGATCAATTAGGGATTAATGTCATGTGTTACGGATTAAAAAATGATTCTTTTAATGAGTTGTTTGAAGGATCTAAGTATCTCCTCATTTATGCAGATAATATAAAAGAATTAAAAACAGAATGTTGGTATTGTCATAAAAAAGCTACGATGAATTTAAGATTTAATGAAACAGGTAAACCTGTTTATTCCGGTGAGCAAGTTGAGATTGGCGGCAATGAAAAGTACCTGCCTGTTTGCCGAAAATGTTATAAAGAAGTCACTCATTTTAAACACCCTAAAAAATGAATTAATTAAGTGAGTGAATTTCATAATGACCAAAATCAGCCTTTATAATTACATATAGTTGGGAACGTTTCAACCTAACCTATATGTAGATTGGAAAGGTATAAAATACGTATTATGAAATTCATTAAAGTAGGTGCTTTATGGATTATGTTAAACCAAATACATTAATTAACGAGGTTGCATTATCTGGGAAAACACGTTCAGAACTTTCTATTATACAAATCCTATTACGTGGTTTTCTTGCTGGTGTATTTCTGAGCTATGCAACAGTTTTTGCTTTTAGTGCTGTTGTTCAAACCAAGTTAGATATTGTAGGCGCATTTATTTTCCCAGCAGGCTTTGTGATGGTTACACTACTCAGTCTTGAATTAGTAACCGGTTCTTTTGCCTTAATGCCAATAGCTAAATTAAGGCATAAAATAACTACACAAAAAATGCTCCATAATTTCTCTTGGGCTTTTGTAGGTAACTTACTTGGTGGTCTTTTTTTTGCTGTCTTATTTACCTTTTATATTGCTGAGACACAAACTGTGAGTAGTAATCTTTTAATAGATAAAATAATTGCTGTTTCAGAAAGTAAAACAATCGCATATAAACAAGCGGGTACCACGGGCATGGTTGTTTTACTTATTAAAGCATTTTTATGTAATTGGATGGTCACCATGGGTGTTATTATGAGTTTCACTTCAACTTCAACACTTGGAAAAACAATCGCTATGTGGTTACCTATCTTTATTTTCTTTGCACTTGGCTTTGAACACGCAGTTGTGAATATGTTTGTGATTCCGGCTGGTATATTACTCGGCGCAGATATCACTTTTTCTGATTGGTGGTTATGGAATCAAATTCCTGTTACGATTGGAAACTTTGTCAGTGGTTTCTTTTTCACAGG
>DATGTX010000032.1:0-12285 GCA_035301645.1 Pseudogracilibacillus sp.
AAATTAGCAATTTCTGGACACTCATTCGCACTTAATTTCTCTTCCGTAATAGTTGGTTCTTGATTATCAATTTTAAATGTATCCATATCCAACGCAGAGCTGGCTCTTTTAACAAATGAAATCATCGCAAGTAACAAACCGACAGGGACTGCTACAGTTAAATTAACAAAAACAGTTAGCAAAAACGTAGTTATTAATACTAAAGAATCACCCGAACGTAATTTTATAATATGAGAAAAAGATTTTACTTCACTCATATTATAAGCAACAACCATCAAAATAGGTGCCATACTTGCAAGAGGTATGTGTGATGCATAAGGCGCAAATAAAAGTAAAGTTAGTAAAACAAAAATACTTTGAAAAATACCAGACCAAGGGCTGACTGCACCACTTTTAATATTCGTTGCTGTTCGTGCAATAGCGCCTGTGGCTGGAATCCCTCCAAATAAAGGAGTAATAATATTTGCTAGGCCTTGTCCGAAAAGTTCTCTATTTGACTTATGTTGTTTGCCAGTCATACCGTCTGCAACGACAGCTGATAATAAGGATTCAATTCCACCAAGCATGGCAATAACAAAGGCAGGTTGCCACAAATAAAGTAACTTATCGAAAGTAAAATTCGGAAGGCTAAAACTTGGTAAAGAGCTTGATATGCCTCCAAAAGCTGATCCGATAGTTGCAACCTTCCCTGGAAAAATAATTACACTGATTATGGTTGGAACGATCAATGCGATAAGCAAGACAGGAACTTTTGGAAAAATTTTTGGGATAAAGATAATAGCAGAAAAACCGATTAAAGCAATTAAAATACTATAGAAATTAGTTGTATTAATGTTATTAAAGATTTCTATAATATTTTCGTGGAAATATTGTTTCTTTTCAATGCCTTCTACACCTAAAAAATTTTCTATTTGTCCTGAGAAAATAATGACAGCTATTCCAGAGGTAAATCCGATTGTAACTGATCTAGGTATATATGTAATAAGACTTCCTAACTTAAAAAAACTCATTATCATTAATATAATTCCAGCTAAAAATCCAGCAATTAAAAGGTCTTCATACCCATACTGTAAAATAATAGCGAGCAGAATAGGAATAAAAGCACCTGTAGGACCAGCGATTTGGAAACGCGATCCCCCAAATAATGCTACAATAAGCCCAGCAATGATAGTCGTATAAATTCCATATTCTGGTTTAACACCAGAGGCTATAGCAAATGCCATAGCTAAAGGAATTGCTACCACACCAACTGTTATTCCAGCAATGAGATCATTTTTTAAATCGTTAGGGGTCAATCCTCTAAATCGATTGTCTTTAAACAAGAGAACGGTTCACTCCTTAACTTAAAATTTTACATGTAAAATTGACAGGTTAGCCAAATATAATAAGTTGGCGCTACTGTATAGATTAAATGGATCTATTAAATGTATATGTAATCCATTATAGCATAAAAATACATTTTAAAAAGAAATCTGTACTATAACAATTCAGTTGTAAAATGGCAATTGGGATTTGTAAACACTTTAGAAACAATGTAAAATATGTTTAACTATTGTAAAAATTATTTTGTGTCGTCTTGCACTAAGGTGCGTCATTCGACATAAATACTGTTCAGTTGTTAGTAGTGTATTTAACCGTTCGATAAAACTTATAAACTTACCAAAAGAATAGATTTATAAGTTAAATACCAAAACTAACTGAATTACCTAAGGAGGAACAAGAATGTTAAAAGATTTTAAAGAATTTGCATTTCAAGGAAACTTAATCGATCTAGCTGTAGCAGTTATATTTGGTACAGCGTTTGGTGCGATTGTCACTTCGTTAGTTGACGATATTATTATGCCTTTAATTGGTGTTTTAATGGGCGGGACAGATTTTAGTGGTTTGGCGATTGAAGTAGGAAATGCAACGGTAATGTATGGAGCATTTATTCAAACTGTCGTTAACTTTTTTATTATCGCTGGCTCAATTTTTATAGCGCTTCGTTTTATTCTGCGACGTAAAAAAGAAGAAGTGGATGAAGAGACAATGGAAGTGAATGCACAAGAACAATTATTAATTGAAATTCGTGATTTGCTAAAATCACAATCTAAATAAAGCTGACTATATAGGAGGAGTATATGTTAGGTGTTATTGATGCACATATTCATTTAGATGATTATTGTAAAGATGATCGTGAACACATAATAAATAGCCTCAACAAATACACTATCCGCAATCTTGTTACTGTAAGTAATGATTTTAAGTCGCTCAAAAAACTAATTGACTTATCTAAACAATTTTCATTTATAAAACCTTGTGCAGGCTACCATCCAGAACAAAAGCTGGTGACTAATAAAATTATAAATGAAATGTTTACTTACATAAGAGCTAACCAATCATCTATTTATGGTATTGGCGAAGTCGGTTTACCTTATTACATCAGAAAAAATGAAACGACTTTTAATAAAGCACCCTATATAAACCTTTTAGAAAAATTTATTATATTAGCAAAGGAATTAGAAAAACCACTCAATTTACATGCTATTTATGAAGACACTAAAATAGTTTGCCAATTGTTAGAAAAACATGATTACCACAGAGCGCACTTTCATTGGATAAAAACTGATAAAGAAACACTTGATTTAATGATAGCAAGAGGTTATTTAATATCTATCACACCAGATGTTATTTATAAAGAAAGAACACGTAGGCTTGTTAAGTATTATCCGATAGAACTTATGATGATAGAGACAGATGGACCATGGAAGTATGAACATCAGAATAATGTTATGACACATCCTAAGATGCTTTATGATATAATTAAGCAAATAGCCTACATAAAAGAAGACACTATATTAAATATTGAAAAGCAAATATTAAGTAATACAAAACACTTTTATAAAATTTAATTATGGGAGGCGTACTATTGCTAGAAAAAACAAATACAGGGTTAATAATAATTGATGTGCAAGGAAAATTAGCACGATTAGTCCGTGAAAGTGAGCAATTGATCGAAAATATAATCACACTTATAAAAAGTGCACAAATATTAGAAATGCCGATTATTTGGGTAGAACAATATCCAAAGGGTTTAGGACCTACAGTTGAAGAAATCCAAAACCAATTAAAAGATCAACTTGCTATTGAAAAAATGACATTTAGTGCTTATAAAAATAAAGATTTTAAAGAAGTTATTCATGATACAGAATGTGATGCATTTTTATTAACTGGTATTGAATCACATGTTTGTGTATATCAAACAGGCGCTGATTTGGTAGCAAACAATTTTGAAATAGAAATAGTAGAAGACGCTGTTTCATCTAGAACTGAAGAAAATAAAAAAATAGGAATTAAAAAACTTAATAGCTTAGGTGTGAAATCAACAACGGTAGAAATGAGCTTGTTTGAGTTAATGAAAACTGCAGAATATGATCACTTCAAAGACATTAGTAAGCTCATTAAATAATTAAGGGTATTCTGTAAAACTTAAATGTATCTGTGAAACTTAGCAAAAATGAGCTAAATGAGACTCGCTCAAGCACAAACTGAAGGAACATATAAATCTTATGTTCCATACTATTTTCTAAATTCCCATAATCAAAATCTATCTTTGTTGTATGCGCTTACAAGGGGTGAATAAAATGAAGTTAGTCTTACAACAGAAACAACAATTAAATCTTGTCATGACAACAGAGTTAAGACAAGCCATTGCTTTATTACAACATTCAACACAAGACTTGTATGAATATTTGAAAGAGCAAGAACAAGAAAACCCATTAATTGAATTAGTGGAGAAGTCTGATGCTTATAATCGACCTAAAAATAAAACTATTCAGTCGAATGAAGATTATGTTAACCCACTCGATTTCGTCGCTAACAAAGAAAGAGATATGCGTGAAATACTTATGGAACAAGTTAGTTTTAAACAATTGTCTGAAGAAAATAAAGCACAATTAAATTACTTAATTCTTAATTTAGATTCTCATGGTTATTTATCATTTGATGAAAAAGAATTAACAGAACAGTTAGATATTGATGAATCAACTTATGAGTATTTAATTTCAATTTTACAATCATTAGAGCCCGTAGGTGTTGGAGCAAGAAACCTTTCAGATAGCCTGCGAATTCAATTGGACTATTATTATCCTGATGAATTATTAGCTAAAACATTAGTCAATTCATATTTAAGTGAACTAGCTAATAAGCAATGGCAGGCAATATCTAAAGCAGAAAACGTATCTTTAAAAGAGATAGATAAGGCTTTTGAAATAATTAAGACACTAAATCCACGACCTGTTACAAATGATGAAGATTCAGAAGTAACTTTTGTAACTCCTGATATTATTGTCGAGTATGATCAAGAAATTAAATCATTTACAATAAAATTAAACGATCACTATATCCCAGATATAAGATTTAATCATAGTTATACAAACGAAGACAGGCAATTAAATGATTATGTTCAAACTCAATTTAAAAAATATCAATGGTTAAAAAATAGTATTGAACAACGAAGAAGTACAATTATAAAAATAATTAATGTGCTTTTAAAGAAACAAAGTGATTTTTTTAATAATGGATTAAAAGGGTTAAAACCTTTAACATTAAAAGAAGTAGCTAATCTGATAGACATGCATGAATCAACAGTTAGTCGAGCAACTGATAATAAAATTATCCAAACGGCTTTAGGGACGTTTGAATTAAAAAGTCTTTTTTCAACACGTATGCAAACAACGACAGGTGAAGACACTTCACAAACACAAGTCAAAAGTATCCTAGAATCTATGATTAAAAAAGAGGATAAATACAAACCTTTATCAGATCAAAAACTTGCTGAAGAAATGAAAATAACTAGTGGAATTAAAATATCCAGACGAACAATCGCTAAATATCGAGATGAATTAAATATCCCGTCATCTAGCAAAAGAAAAGAAATCAAAATAATATAAATAGATAATTTATTGTTTCACATAATAGTATAAGAGGTGTTATACTACCTGAATACAATTTATATATCAATATTACAAATAAGCTTTTCGAATTAATAAATAGACTTAATTAGGAAAAGAAACAGGTGATTTATTGAGTAAAATTTATGCCCTTTTATTCTTAGTAATGGCAATATGGGGGTTTAACGTATCAGCATTAGCAACTCTTGTTGCTAATGTTCCTGCGATAACATTAACTGCGTATCGTGTGTTACTCGCAGGTATTGGTGTTTTAATTATCTCTTATTTTATGGGAATATTTAGATTACCAAATAAAAAAGAATTGAAAGTAATTCTAATCATTACGATTTTTAATGTTGTCTTTCACCATTCTTTTTTAGCCTTAGGTTTAGCTAGAACGTCAGGTGTAAATGCTGGTATTATATTAGGGGCTGCACCGCTTGTTACAATGGTTCTTTCAGTAATCTTATTGAGTGATAGAATCACGCGGTTAAGATTATTAGGATTTATCTTAGGTTTCATTGGTATCATTGTTACGTCTATCGTAGGTGAAAATGGCTTGTCTTCAGTATCAGTAGGAGATTTATTCATATTCATTTCGATGTTCATGCAAGCTATCAGTTTCATTTTAATTAGTAAATTAAATCCTGATTTTGACCCTCGTTTATTAACCGGTTATATGCTGGTGATCGGATCAGTACTTATTTTTATTGTTGCTTATGGTATTGAAGGAGATTTATCACAAATAACACGCATTTTTAATTGGAAATTAGGAAGTGTGTTTTTATTTAGTGCTCTTATTGCAACCGCGTTTGGTCATATGACTTATAACTATGCAGTAAAAAATGTAGGACCAGCCGAAACGGCAATATTTATTAACTTAAATACTCTATTTGCAATTATAGGTGCCTCAATATTTTTAGGTGAGCCGATATTGAAAAACCATTATATTGGAGTAGTTTTAATACTATTGGGTGTTTTTGTTGGCTCAGGGTCACTTGAATATTTTATTAAAAAAAGAAAAATGAAAAAACAAGAACCTCTGCGGTGAAGCGGAAGTTCTTGTTTTTGTATATAGACTATAAATAAAAATCAATAGTTTTGTTTTCTTTAAAAATTATTGAAACACAATAGTCGTGTTATTCGTCACAATAATTCTATCTTGTAAATGCCATTTCACTGCTTTTGCTAGAACACGACGTTCAACTTGTTTTCCTGTCTTTTTTAAATCAGAGACAGTATCACGGTGATCAACACGTTCAATGTCTTGTTCAATAATTGGTCCTTCGTCAAGATCATTTGTAACATAATGAGATGTTGCTCCGATTAATTTTACACCACGTTCAAAAGCACGTTCGTATGGTTTTGCTCCAATGAATGCTGGTAAGAAAGAATGATGGATATTAATAATTCGACTAGGAAATAAAGAAACAAATTCTGGAGTCAAAATTTGCATATATCGAGCTAGAATTAATAAATCAATGTCATATTCTTTGATTAATTCAATTTGTTTAGCTTCCACATCTTTTCTAATATCTTTATTTGCAGGAATATAATAAAATGGAATGCCTAATGATTCAACAGTATTTCTAGCTGTTTCATGATTACTAATTACGAGGGCGATTTCTGTTTCTAAATCACCACTTTGCCATTCCCACAGTAGTTCTAACAAACAATGGATTTCTTTAGAAACAAAAATAGCACTCCGTTTGACTTGGTCACCATAGAAGAAGTAATGCTCCATAGCAAACTCTTTAGCAAGCGGTGCAAACTCTGTTTCGATTGCTTCACGTTTTGTGATTAAATCTTTTAAATGAAATTCAATGCGAATGAAGAAAGTACCCCCTTCTGGGTCGCTCGAATATTGACTTGATTCAATAATATTTGCGTTATGTTTATATAAAAAATGAGATATAGCTGCGACAATTCCAGGCTTATCTGAACACTTTACAATGAGTCGCCCTATATTATTACTTTTAAAATTATTTGTAGATTCTATCTCCATTATTCAAAACTCCTACCATGATTTAATTATCTTTTATTATACACATAAAATGGGTATTGTTAAGAAAAACCATTTAACTACCTGACATACTTACGCCAACAGGTCTTAAAACATTCAAAATTTCAATTGTTCCTTTATGTGCATCTAATACATCTTGTAAATTACGATAAACAAATGGACTTTCATCAAGCCCGCCACCTCTTAATTCTACACCGTAATCCTTAATTGCTTTATCCATCTTATTTTGGGTAACTAATCCGCCACGACGCTTTTTTGTTTTCCAATTCATCTTACCAGCAGCTTGAGTACGGCTCATAACTCTACCAGCTCCATGGATTGTACTATAAAAAGCTTGTCGACTCTTTTCTGAATCAACCCCTTGTAGAATAACTGAAATGTCGGCCATACTACCGCCGACAAAACCTAACTGTCCTGGTGCAGCAGGTGTGGCTCCTTTTCGGACGACAATATATTCTTTACCAAAATGTGTTTCTTTCCAAGCGAAATTATGATGATTATGCACTTCTACAAGTGACTCGGCCTCTAAAATATTTAGCACTTTATTTAATGCTATGTTACGTCCAGCATAAGCGTATTTTCCAACTAATGTCATTGCGTCAAAATACATTTTTCCAACTTCGCTATTTAAATCTAATAAGATAGGATTTGCATCCATTGATTCACGTGGTGCTTTTGCTGAAAACTTTCGATTGTTTGCTAGATTCATAAAACCTGTTGCTGTTTTATGACCAAGGCCTCTACTACCAAAATGGTTTCCTAGCCAAACCTCGTCTGTTTGCTCATCGATTAAAATATCTACATAATGATTACCTGAGCCACCAGTTCCTAGTTGGGAGCGGGCAGTAGATAATAAATCATCATGTTCATGTTTACCAATATTCAAAAAAACATCCCAAAGAGGATTGTCAAAAATCTCATGCTTCTTATGCTGGTTAATCTTTTTACCAACGCCAAAAGGAACTGCTTTTTGAATTTCATCCATTATTTGAGGTAATCTGTCTTTTATATCATTGAATTTTAAATTAGTTTTAATTGCTTTATTTCCACAAGCAATATCAAATCCTACGCCTGAAGGAGATATTTGATTTTCATAAGCAACGACACCACCAACAGGTTGTGAATATCCATAATGGCCATCGGCACATAAAACGCCACCAGCAACATTACCGTGTGATAAAGAATTGTCAAATTGTCTTAAAGTGTTATCTTCATGTTCTCCAAAGATAACTTTTCTCATTTATACCACTCCTTATATTTAGTATACATTAAAGAGTCAGTTCGTAAACTAAAGATTTTTCATTTGCAAAAATCTAGAATTATGCTTATCATAGACTTAGCTGCAATGTACGTAATATATTTAAGTTTAACCTCTAAATTTCTATACGGGAGTTTTAAATAGATATTGGATTGTTCAGCCTCGATTGAGTGGACAACATGAAGATATCTGCGAACACCCACTTTAAATAAGTGGTGGTTTAAACTTTCTAACAAATACGGCATTGTGGCATACATAAGCAATCCAACCATTACTTTTTAGAGTAATGGTTTTTTTATACCTCTTTATGTTATTAAGCGGTATACTATTAAAAGACATTATAGAATAGAGGTAATATAACGATATGATAAATACACAATCAGAACTTGAAAAGGCTAAAAAGAACCGAGTTCCCATAGTAGGCGTCTTCCTATTAGGAGCTTTTTTAGCTGTTTTAAATCAAACTTTGCTTATCACTGCAACACCACATATTATGGAAGAATTAAGCTTAACTGAAAATACTGCCCAGTGGGTAACAACAATCTTCATGCTTATTAGTGGAATCATGATCCCAATCACAGCGTTTTTAATGGAAACATTTTCAACACGTCGTTTGTTTACTGCGTCAATGATGATTTTTATCTTAGGTACATTTATTAGTGCTTTATCTTTAAGTTTCCCGATGTTAATGGTGGGAAGAATAGTTCAATCAATTGGAGCGGGTGTTATTATGCCATTAATGATGACCGTTTTTATGATTATTTTTCCAATCGAAAGAAGAGGCTTTGCCATGGGGATTGCTGGATTGGTTATATCTTTTGCACCAGCCTTAGGTCCAGCACTTTCTGGCTGGTTTATTGAATACTTACCATGGCGCTGGTTGTTTTATGCAATCTTGCCAATTGCAATTATTGATCTTATCTTAGCATTTTATTATATGAAGGATGTTATACCAAGAAGTTTCCCTAAAGTTGATATACTATCTATTATGCTTTCCACCCTTGGTTTTGGTGGTTTACTATATGGTTTCAGTTCAGCAGGAGACTATGGGTGGTCTAACCAGATAGTTATTATTGCCATTTTAGTGGGGGTTATTGCTTTAACCTGGTTTATTTTACGCCAATTAAAATTGAAACAACCTATGTTAGAGTTTAGAGTTTTTAAATACCGCACATTTACCCTTGCAACGATTATTGGAATGATTACTTTTTCTGTTTTAATTGCTGCAGAAACACTCTTACCAATTTATATGCAATTAATGGCGGGTTTTACCGCGTTGGAGTCTGGTTTAATGATTTTACCCGGAGCTTTATTAATGGGATTTGCTTCGCCAATTATCGGACGAGTTTTTGACCGAGTAGGCGCTCGCTGGTTACTTATTATTGGAATGTTGATTATGGCTACTACCACCTTACTCTTTACTAATTTAACTGAAAATACAAGCCTGTTTTACTTAACTGTTGCTTTTGCAGTACGAATGCTAGGTATAGCTATGGTAATGATGCCTTCCACAACAGCTGGGCTTAATATTCTACCTATTCATTTGATCTCGCATGGAACAGCCATGATCAATACAATGCGCCAAGTTGCAGCTTCGATCGGAACGGCAATATTTATAACAATAATGACAGTGGCAGCATTAGAGCCAAGTTCATCAACTGATTTGTCCGCACTAATTCACGGTGTCAATATATCATTTTATGTGATGACTGGTGTAACGTTCGTAGGATTGATTTTAACGTTGTTTATTAATGAAAAGAAGTTAACAACACCGGAGTAGTGTTAACAATAATACCCATTGTTTTGACAAAATAAAGACATAATAATGATAAAAATAAGACAAATATAAAATTTTCCCTAATAGTACTTTTCTTATTTTATGGATAAGTTATACTATATTTGGAGTTAGAAAAAAGGGGGAATTAAAATGAAACGTTTTAATTTATTATTTGGAATTCTTATTTTAATACTAATTATGGGTGCATGCTCTAACACGTCAGATGAAGATGCAAAAGACACTGATAAAGAAGAGCCAAAAGAGGAAGGACAAGCGGATAATGATTTAGAATATCCGCACACGCCTAATATGGATGATTTAGATCCTGATGATCCAAAAACAGAAGCTATTTTGTATGGTGAAGAAGTGTTTAACGAAACAAATGTAGTTATGCCTGAAAATGTAGGTAACGAATTATCATGTCAAAGTTGTCACGCAGATGGTGGTCTATCAATTAGTTCATCTTTAGTCGGTGTTGCTGGAGATTATCCACAATATCGTCCGCGTGAAAATGTCACGTTCACATTAGAAGACCGTGTTAATGGTTGTATGATTCGTAGTATGAATGGTGAAATGATTGATTATGATAGTGAAGAGATGCGTGGAATGATTGCTTATATGACTTATTTATCAGAAGGTTATGAAATAGGAGCAGACCGTCCTTGGGCTGGATTAAATAGTAAAGATGAACTTCCAGAACCAAATGTCGATAATGGTGAAGAGTTATATGAAAGTAAAAATTGTCTGACATGTCATGCTACTGATGGTAGCGGAACGGGAGCTAATTCTGGACCAGCACTTTGGGGTCAAGACTCATTTAACGATGGTGCAGGTTTAGGAAGATTAACTAAATTGACTGGTTATATTCAAAATAATATGCCAGTAGGTAATGAGTATGAATTAAGTGACCAAGAAGCAACAGACCTAGCAGCATTTATTTTAATGCAAGATCGTCCAGTATTTGATGGACATGATGAGGACTTCCCTGAAATGGAAAATCCACCAACAGACATTATTACAGAAGATAGAAGAGAAGAAATTAGAGAAGGTACATTTGATTGGTCAGAAATTGAAGCAATTAAAGTAGCTGAATAAAAATAAAAACGCACACTATTTAAAAATAGTATGCGTTTTTATTTAAAGTTGCATTAATTACAAAATGTTCGTATAATTTAGATAATTAGAATTTTATATACTTAAAGATGTCGACAAAGGAAAGTAAACTTCATTATATTTTAAAGAGAGCTTCAGTAGGTGAGAAGAAGTAAACGTAAGAAGTTGAAAAATGGCCTTTAGAGTTTTGCGCTGAAAACTGTTAAGTGATTAGGTAGCAACGGATTTTGGTGACCGTTATCATTTACCACAGTATGAAAGTATGATAATTTCGTACGAGTTGAGACTGTTGATACAGTGAATTAAGGTGGTACCACGTTTATAAAACTACGTCCTTATCGATTTAATCGGTAAAGACGTGGTTTTTTTATGTTTAAACAAAAAGGATGGTAAAATTGACGAAAAAATTAGTATTACAAACAGATTTTGGTTTATGTGATGGGGCAGTGAGTGCAATGTATGGTGTAGCGTTAAGTGTTGATTCAGGTTTGGGAATATTTGACCTTACACATGAAATTCCTCAATATAATATATGGGAAGCTTCTTATCGTCTATACCAAACGATAACCTATTGGCCTGAAGAGACTGTGTTTGTCTCTGTTGTTGATCCTGGGGTAGGAACTGACCGTGAGAGTGTTGTTGTGAAAACAAATGATAACCAATATATTATTACGCCGAATAACGGGACGCTGACCCACATAGAACAGGAAATAGGTATTAAATCAATTAGAGAAATTGATGAGACGATTAATCGTCTGCCTAATTCAGGGGTCTCTTATACATTTCATGGCCGTGATATTTATGCATATACAAGTGCTAGATTAGCATCTGGTGTTATTTCATATGAAGAAGTAGGGCCTTCATTACCACTAGAATCTATCATAACTTTAGCTAACCCAAAAGCTTATCTAGAACAGAATGTAATTTATGGTAATATTGATATATTAGATGTACGTTTTGGAAACTTGTGGACCAGCATTAGTCGAGAGTTATTCCTTTCAATCGGGGCTAATTTTGGAGATTCCTTCGAAGTGACAATTTTAAAAAATGACCGTCAAATATATAAAAATACAATGAGTTATGGACGTTCTTTTGCGGATAGCCATTTAGGCGAACCATTGCTATTTGTTAACTCCGTTGATTCAATAGGAATAGCAATCAATCAAGGCTCCTTCGCACAAGC
>DATGTX010000033.1:0-8884 GCA_035301645.1 Pseudogracilibacillus sp.
AATGTTATTGGTATATAAAACGTACGGCTTGTTTCTTTTAATACTTTCATTGCTTCTTTTTCTAATTTTTTCTGAGTCAACTTAATTTACCTCCTTATAAGGTTAGTTTAAGTATACCAAACTATTGAGTATTTTTCTTAAAATATGTTTTTTTCTTAATAAGTTTCTACAAGAAATCGATTTAAAATTTTATCGAAGTTTACATCAGTCGTTTTCTTCTATATTAATTTGTAATTTACGTTCATTCCTTCTTACTTTATGACCAATAATATTTACAATCGCTACACTTGATACCGCAATGAAACCACCAAGCAAGGACAAATTACTAGGTAATTCATTTAGCCACAGCCAAGCAATCAATATCGCGAAAACTGGTTCTAAATAAAGCATGGGTGATAATTTTGTCATATCCCCTCTTGAAGAAGCAATCGCCCAAGCAGCATAGCAGACTGCAGCTGGGAATACACCAACATAAATAGCCGACAAGTTTGCTTCGATAGTCGCTCCTTGAATATTATCCCAAAGGCCTGGTAAGAAAAAAAACAACGGAATCGTCCCTGCCCATGTAAAGTAGGCTGTTAATTCAATTGGATGGTAGCGACGAAACAACGGTTTTTGATAAACAAAAAATACTGAAGCAGATATAGCGGCCACAATCACAATCAGAATTCCTTTAGACAAAACAAAACTATCACCTGGAGAGGATCCTATTGTAATTAAAGTTATCCCAATGAAACCTATCCCTAAGCCTACCCAACCAAACCATTCCATTTTTTCTTTTAAAATAAATATTGCAATTAAAGCTGTGAAGATAGGTGCCGAGCCTATAATCATCGCAGTTGTTCCTGCTGTAATGGTTTGTTGTCCAAATGTTACGCCAGTATGGTAGATTGTTATTCCAACAAACCCAAGTATAACTATACGAAGAATATCACTTTTATGAGGAAGTTTAAAAGTGGCCCGTGTAAGAATTGCATAAATTAAAAAAACCAGTGAAGCTATCAAAAATCTAACTAGAACCAAATGTCCTGAGGAGTAACCACCTAATATACTTGCCTTAATTGCTGCAAAACCTGAACCCCAAATAATCATGGTAAAAAATGCTAAGAAAAAAGTTTTACGATCCATCAACAACCTCCTTCGTTACTGAATTCAATTTACGTTAAAATTATCATAGTTTTGAATTTTAAGCAAAAAAGCTTTTTCACTTAAAGGTATTAATTTCTTTATCACATAAAAGTTTATTCATATAAGAACTTAGCGTAAAATAAACTATGGAGGCGATAACTATGAAAATATTTATTGATGCAGATGCTTGCCCTGTACAAAATGAAGTTATCTCTGTTGCGGAAACTTATCATTTAGAAGTTGTTATTGTAAAAAGCTTTTCACATTTTTCTCATGAAGAACTCCCAGATTTCGTTAAAACAGTGTATGTAGATAAAGGTGCGGAAATGGCAGATATGAAAATTATGCAATTAACAAAAAAAGATGATATCGTCATCACTCAAGATTATGGCCTAGCTTCATTATGTATGGGAAAAGGATGCACAGTTCTACATCAAAAAGGTTTTGAATATACAAATGAGAATATCGACAGATTACTTACAATGCGACATGCTGGTCAAATGGCAAGAAAAGCTGGACATAAAACTAAAGGCCCGAAAGCTTTTACGGAAGCAGATAAAGAAAAATTCAAATCGGCGCTCACAAATATCTTAAATAATACCAATTTTTAGACTTTTTAAATAATTTAAGCTAATTTAGATTGTTTATTTTTCAAATCATGTCTAAAAAGTGCTATACTAGTCGGTAGATTGTATCTTTAAGCGTTAGGTTACATAGTATATAAATGAGGTGACGAATTGGAAAAAGAAATATCAATTGGATTATTAGGTTTAGGCGTTGTAGGGTCAGGTGTTATTCAAATTATTAACGATCACCAAGACGAATTACAACATCAACTTGGTCATTCAATTAAAGTAGAAAAAGTGCTCGTACGTGATATTGAAAAAGCGAGAAATATTCAAATAGATGAAAATGCATTAACTACTAATCCAGATGATGTCATTAATAACGATAAAATTGATGTCATTGTTGAAGTGATAGGTGGAATAGACTTAGCACGTGAATATATGCTAAAAGCTTTTACTGCTAAAAAACATATTGTTACTGCTAACAAAGATTTAATCGCTTTACATGGTCCAGAACTTGAAAAAGCTGCTCAAGAAAATGGCTGTGACTTATTTTATGAAGCAAGTGTGGGTGGAGGTATCCCTCTATTACGCAGTCTTTCAGACGGCCTTGTTTCTGACCGAATTGAACAAGTAATGGGAATTGTTAACGGAACTACAAATTACATCTTAACGAAAATGGATGAAGATGGTCAAAGTTACGAAGACGCTTTAGCAGATGCACAGGAACTAGGCTTTGCAGAAGCAAATCCAACGGCTGATGTTGAAGGTTTAGACGCTGCACGTAAAATGGTTATTTTAGCTCGTCTCTCTTTCTTAACAGATGTTGAATTAGATGATGTTGATGTTGAAGGTATCTCTAATTTATCAATTACTGATTTAGATTATGGGAAGAAACTAGATTTAACGATGAAATTAATCGGATTTGCGAATCGTCATAATCAGCAAGTTGAAGTAAGCGTTCAGCCGACTTTTCTATCGAATACTCATCCACTTGCTTCAGTAAAAAATGAATATAATGCCGTTTATGTAAAGGCTGAATCTGTTGGTGAAACAATGTTCTATGGAGCTGGTGCTGGTGGTCTTCCAACAGCTACAGCGATTATGTCTGATGTTGTTGAAACGATTAAAAATAAATTATTAGGCGTTAATGGTAAACAACTTATTAAACCAAGTTTCACAAAAGAACTTACGCCTCCTGAAAATAAAGTGAGTCAATTTTATCTTCGTTTACATGCGAAAGACGAAACAGGTGCTTTCGCTTCTATTTCAGAATTATTTAATCAAAAAGGAATTAGTTTTGAACGTATTTTACAAACACCTAGTAATAAAGATGATCTAGCAGAGATTGTGGTTGTTACACATGAGACGTCTTTATTAAACTTTAAAGAAGCACTTAAACAATTAGACGAATTACACGTAGTAAAAGCTGTTAAAAGCTATTTCCGCGTTGAAGGAGATGCATAGAATGAATTGGCAAGGATTAATTAAAGGGTACGCTGAATTTTTACCCGTAAATGAAAAGACACCTAACTTAACATTACATGAAGGCAATACACCATTGATTTATTTTGAAAATCTTTCAAAAGAGTTGGGGATCGAATTATACGGTAAAGTCGAAGGTGCTAATCCTACAGGATCATTTAAAGATCGTGGAATGGTTATGGCTGTCGCTAAAGCTAAAGAAGCAGGCAGTACATCTGTCATCTGCGCGTCGACAGGTAATACTTCAGCTGCTGCAGCTGCCTACGCTGCAAAAGCTGGAATGAAAGCAATCGTTGTTATTCCTAAAGGTAAAGTAGCACTTGGTAAATTAGCTCAAGCAATTATGTATGGTGCTGAAATTGTTGAAATAGATGGTAATTTTGATGATGCGCTTAAAATGGTTCAAAAAATAAGTGAAAACTATCCAGTAACACTTGTTAACTCAACAAATCCTTTTCGTTTAGAAGGACAAAAAACAGCAGCCTTTGAAATTATTGAACAACTAGGTGGTGTTGCACCAGATATTTTAGCTATTCCAGTTGGAAATGCAGGTAATATTAGTGCTTATTGGAAAGGGTTTAAAGAAGATAAAGAAAGAAATCAAACTAAACCGCCGATGATTTATGGTTTTGAAGCAGAAGGTTCTGCCGCAATTACAAAAAATGAGATCATTACTGAACCAGAAACAATCGCAACAGCTATTCGAATTGGTAATCCTGCTAGTTGGAAACTTGCAACGAATGCACGGGATGAATCAAATGGTCTGATTGAATTTGTTACTGATGCAGAAATCACTGAAGCATTCAAAACATTGCCTGCTAAAGAAGGTGTATTTGCTGAACCTGGTTCGTGTGCTTCAATTGCTGGTGTTTTCCAACAAGTTAAAGCAGGAACAATTGCAAAAGGCAGTACAGTCGTCGCTGTATTAACAGGGAATGGCCTCAAAGACCCTCAAACAGCTGTTGATCAAATTGATATAGAAGTAACATCACTTCCTAATGATGAAGAGGCTGTTACCAATTACATTAAAGAAACAGTTGAGAAGTAAATATGTTTGAAATAAAAGTCCCTGCCAGTTCTGCTAATGTAGGTCCCGGTTTTGATTCAGCCGGGATTGCTGTTGGTAGATATTTAACACTTGAGGTTACCAAAAGCAATAAATGGAAATTTATTCATGATACTGATTTAATTCCTGACGTATTACATTTTAAAAATCATTTTATTTATAAAATCGCTAAACAAGTTGCGAGTGATAAAAATGTAGTCCTTAATCCAGCACAAATTATTATGCGTTCTGATATTCCACTTGCTCGTGGATTAGGTAGTAGCGCTTCAGCAATTATCGCGGGTATTGAATTAGCTAATCAATTAGGTGAGTTACATTTAACCGAATCTGAAAAATTAGCCTATGCTGTTAAGATTGAAGGTCATCCTGATAATGTTGCTCCATGCTTACTAGGAGGATTCATTGTTTCAACCGTTATTAATGATGAAACGTTTTATAAGAAACTACCTTCATTTAATACTGAAGCTATTATTTATATTCCTAACTTTGAAGTCAAAACAGAAAACGCGAGAAAAGTCCTTCCTAAAACATTTTCCATTAACGAAGCAACACAAGCTAGCGCCATTGGAAACGTGATGTTAAGTTCGCTTCTAACAGAAGATTATGAACTAGCAGGTAAAATGATGGAAGCAGACTTATTCCACGAGCCTTACCGGGCGAAGCTAATTCCTCATTATGAAAAATTACAATTACTCGCTAAAGACTTTGGTGCATACGGCACTATAATTAGTGGAGCTGGCCCAACGATGATTTCTTTTGTGCCGAAAAATAAAACAAGTAAAATAATCCAAGAAGCTAAAACAGTTTTTCCTGATTTTGAAATAACGACAATCACTCTAGATAACGATGGTTTGATCGTAACATAAAAAAGGTTCTGAATTAGAAGCAGGCTTACATTTGCCTCTTTTCAGAACCTTTTTATTATCCTAAAATAGTTTGATCTGTTACAAGTTGTTCACCACGTATGCGCTGGAACTCTTTTAATAAACTTTCAATTGTTAATTCAGCTTTTTCTTCGCCAGAAACATCTAAAATAATTTCACCTTTATCCATCATAATTAATCTATCACCCATATCAACAGCCTGTTGCATGTTATGTGTTACCATTAATGTTGTTAAACCAAAACGTTTAACAATATCAGATGTAAGCTCTGTAATTAATTCTGCTCGTGCTGGATCAAGTGCTGCAGTATGTTCATCAAGGAGTAAAATGTCTGGTTCGGTGAAAGTAGCCATTAACAAAGATAAAGCTTGTCTTTCACCACCTGATAAAAGTCCTACTCTAGCATTTAATCGATTTTCCAAACCTAAATTTAATGTTTGTAAATAATCTTTAAATATTTCTCGACGTTTATTTGTGACACCTAATCTTAATGAACGTTTTTTATCCCTTGAATAAGCAATCGCTAAGTTCTCTTCAATTGTCATTTCAGGTGCCGTACCAGACATAGGATCTTGAAACACTCGCCCAATATATTGTGAACGTTTAAATTCGGGTAAATCATGTACTGGCTCTTTATTAATTAAAATATCTCCCACATCTGCAATTAAATTACCTGAAATAACATTCATTAAAGTAGACTTCCCTGCACCATTTCCACCAATTACAGTTACAAACTCACCTTTATTTAATTGTAAATTAATTGATTTTAATGCGCGTTTTTCATCCAAAGTGCCCTCGTTAAATGTCATCGTTATATGTTTTAGGTTTAACATTTAAGCTCCCTCACTTTCAAGTTGTGCTCGCTTTTCTTTTCTGCGCTTCTTATCATGATAATTTTGCATAACTTTTGGGGTTACTAGTGCGATAATTACAAGGAGAGCTGTAATTAATTTCATATCTCCCGTATCTAAAAATTCAAAACGTAACGCAAGAGTCACGACAATTCGGTAAACAATTGCTCCACCAATAACTGCAAGTGTAGCTCTAGCAATCGTTTTAGCTCCAAATAAAGCTTCACCGATGATAACTGAAGCAAGACCGATAATTATCATTCCAATACCCATTCCCACATCAGCAAATCCACCATGCTGTGCAAGTAGTGCGCCTGAAAGTGCTACTAAACCATTTGATAAGCCAATTCCCATAATGATTAAAATGTCTGTATTGGCTGAGAAACTTCGAATCATTTTTTGGTTATTACCGGTCGCTCTAAGTGCAAGCCCTACTTCTGTTTTTAAGTAATAATCAACCATCAATTTAATAACTATTGTAACAATTAACATAATAAAGAATAATGCCCATGTTTTTGGAAATCGTTCCACACCCATTGAGCCTAAGACGCCATTTATTAAAGGATCAATCCCTGTGAACTCCCAAACTTTTGTTAATTGATCTGTAATTGTTGTATCATTTAATAATGAAAGTTGAGGTCGTCCCATAATCCGTAAATTAATTGAATATAAAGCAATCATCATTAAAATACCTGATAATAAAGGATTAATCTTACCTTTTGTATGTAATATGCCTGTGATACAACCAGCTAAAAATCCAGCTAACGCACCAAGAAGCGTTGCGATGATAGGTGGTACGCCATTCATAATTGAGATAGTTGCCACTGCCGCACCTGTTACAAAACTACCATCAACTGTTAAGTCAGGAAAATCTAAAATTCTAAAAGATAAATAAACTCCTAATGCCATAATTGCATAAATAACTCCTGATTCAACAGCACCAAATAATGATAAAAACATGTTGTCCTCCTTTTTCGCAAATGTAGTCCATATTAATTATGTCTATCAAGCGTAGTTAGTTTGGATATCCGGAAAGTAATGTGGAAAGTGAAACACTGCTTTTCGAAGATGGACTGTTATCTTAAACTCCACATCATAATCCGAATAACCGTTCATTTTAAATGAAAATAAGGAAGCAGAAATCTTCTGCCTCCTCAATAGTTTACCATTTAGAAAGTTTGAATTCTAGATAACAAGATTATTCCGTTTCAACAAATTCTGCTTCTTCATCCCAATCTTCATTCCACTCAATGTCTTGTGCTTCTGCTGCTTCTTTATTAATAAATAACTGAATTTCTGGCGGATATTCAACATCTAAATCTTCAATTTTCGTTTCTCCACTTAACACTTCAACTGCCATTTCACCCGTACGGTGACCGATTGTTTCATAATCAATCCCATATGTAGCAAATCCACCTTTTTCAAGTGAATCAGGCTCTCCAACGATCAGTGGTATACCCTGTGTATCGGTTACATCTACAACACTATCTAATGCTGAAACAACCGTATTATCTGTAACAATATACATCACATCAACATCACCCGCTAATGTAGAAGCCGCTTGTTGAACTTCTGAAGAATTTGAAACAGTTCGCTCTGCAGTACTCAAACTAGTTCCTTCAACTGCTTTTTCTACAGCATCAATCTGTGTCACAGAGTTAGCTTCGCCTGCATTATAAATAAGTCCTACTTTTGAACCTTCAAAATATTCGTCAATAAATTCTACCGTTTTTTCAATTGCATCAGGATGCAAATCAAGTACACCAGTAATGTTACTATCATGTCCTTCCATTGATTCAACAAGTCCTGCATCTACTGCATCTGTTACTGATGTAAATAAGATAGGAATATCACTTGTTGCATTTAAAGCACCTAAAGCACTTGGTGTTGAGTTAGCGAAAATTAAGTCAACATCATCTGCAACAAAGTTATCTGCTATTGTTTTTACATTATTTTGGTCATTTTGTGCGTTTTGATAATCAAACTCTACATCTAGGTCTGACTCGTCGATTGCAGCTTGGAAACCTTCATAGGCATTATCTAATGAGGGATGCTCTAATAATTGAGTCACACCAATTACATATGAATCATCACTCGCCGCTTCTTCTGTATCTTTATCTTCTGTTGAATCGTTACCACATGCGCCTAGTACTAAAACACTTAATCCAGTGATGATACTTAATTGTAACCATTTCTTCATTTAATAATCCCCCTTAAAAATCTACCGAATGCCGGCTATAACTTCATTTATTATACTATATTTTTAAATTGTTGCAAGAATTATATAATTCAGTTAATTTACTTTTAATTTTGTTTTTTATCTGTTCACTTATTTATCACTAATTTGCTCAAAAATACAGTCTTCTACTATCAGCTTCCATTATTTTTATGTATAATAGTTTAGAGAGAAAGAAGGGATTATCATGACTCGAATGCTTTATTTAATTATTGTAGTAGCATTTTTAGATACTTTTATTCAATTACCTATTATCACACCTTATTCACAAGAATTAGGTGCCTCATATGCTCTAACAGGCGCGATTGTTGCTGTTTATTCCTTAACTAATATGATTGGAAATATTTTGGGTGGCCATTGGATTGATAAATATGGTCGTAAAAAAATGTTACTTACTGGAATGCTTTTAGTAAGTCTCATTTTATTTCTTTATCCATTAGCTGCTAATGGTTGGCAATTATTCGTAGCCCGCTTTTTCCACGGACTTGCAGGTGGTCTTTTAATACCTGCTGCATTTGCTTATATCGGCGATAATTCTAAACCGGAAACACGCGGGAAAACCATGGCTTTCACAGGTGCTGGCATTGGTATCGCAGCAATCGCTGGACCAGCAATTGGCGGAGCAATGGCTGCTAGATCCTCAATACCAAATGTATTTTTATTAGTAGC
>DATGTX010000034.1:0-23417 GCA_035301645.1 Pseudogracilibacillus sp.
ATTGAAGCTAATGCATCAAAATCTGTATTAATATGGGACATAATTATTTGCATAAAAGAATCCTCCTACCTCTTAACTTCTATATCAACTATTATTATAATCATATCATCAAATAGCTTACACTGTAAGATTTCAATTCATATGTAGTTAATTTCATTTATTTTTGGTAAACTTATATTATACAGTATTTTACAAGTCGGTCTACTTAACAATAGGAGGGTATATTGATGAGTGATACAAATAATGGAACAGCAATCGTTATTGGAGGATCACTTTCTGGATTAATGGCCTCTATTTCTCTTGCTGAAGAAGGTATAGAGGTTATTGTTTTAGATAAAGTAAGTGGCGAACCACGTACAGGTTCCGGGCTCCAAGTATATGCGGGAGCATTTGAATTATCAAAAACTGCTAGACTTTTACGTAAACTTGCTTCTGGCGGCAAAAGTTCAGTACAACTTTGGTCAGCCATTGAAGGTAGATTACGGAATGAGGTAGAAAATAATCCAAAAATAAATTTAATATATAACTCGCGAGTAGATTCAATTAGCCAAGATCAAAAATCTGTCGAAGTCTTTACTATCAATGGAGGTGCTTACGAAGCGGATATTTTAATTGGCGCAGATGGGCATCGTAGTTTAGTAAGAAGACATATCGTTCCGAGTAATCCAAATGCTTCTTATGCCGGCTATATTGTCTGGATTATTGATCCGATCAATGAATCTATCATTGCTAAAAAATATGATACAAGTCATTTAAAAACAGGCGTACAAATGTTAAGTGGTTTAAATGGATTCATGTTTGGTTCAGTACTTGATGATAAAGATGCTTCAGGTAACAGACAAATTGGTTCAGCTTGGTATGACAACTCGCGAACTAATATTTTACGGGAAGTTGGGGCTGTTGTTGAAAATGTTGTGAATCATTCACTCGATGGACCTGACATACCTGATGAAGTAATCGAAGAATTAAGAAATGAAGCTTATGAAGCTTGGCCTGAACCGTGGTTAACAGCTATACTACATGCACTTGATACACGCAAACTTTCTGGGATACCAATTAAAGAGTATGTGCCTAATAAGTTATCTGAAAATCGTATTGCGTTAATTGGTGATGCAGCTCATGTACCTGCACCTATAACAGCAAGTGGTTTTGATGAATCGTTAAATGATGCAGTTGCTTTAGGTAAAGCTGTTTCTAAAGGCATCGAAGGTGACATGGCAATTAAGGCTTTAGAAACGTATGAAGCAGACCGGTTAAATAAAGTAAGACAGATGGTCCAATTTGGAAAATCATTCAGTCGTTCGTTTGGACGTTTGTAAAATGTGAATTCTTTTAATCAGGAGGCATAAGTTATGATTATTCGAGACCATGATCAAACAATTATTATGATTGAACAAAATCATCATGCACACATTTCTGCAGAAATCATTTCGAATTGGCAAGATATATTTTTCAAAGAAAATCCTTATTTTGAATCAGTTTTATATGCGATTAAACAGCATGACTATGGTTGGCATGCTTTTGATTCACAACCTTTTTTAAATGATGAAACGAATTTACCCTATTCATTTATCGACTTTCCTGTCATACCTAAAACAGTTCTCTATACACAAGGTGTGGATAAAGTTGAACAAGTCGATTCTTATGCTGCTGCTTTATGTAGTGCACATTATATGCGTTTCTTAGAGAACAATCCTACTCATGAAGCAAAAGAATACTTGAAACATGAAAAAAAGCGGACTGAAAAAATTTTAACTAACTTGACAATGGATAAAGTTACTTTTAGTAAGCATCTAGCTATGTTACAATTTGCAGATAACATTTCTTTATATGTCTGTCTGAACGAACCAGGGGTAAGTAAATCTGATGTTCACTACTTTTTTAAAGAGGGCATTCCTATCTCTTTAAAATCTGAACAAATAAAGACAAATAAAATACAGGCTGATTGGTTAGACAATAAAACAATTAGCTTAAAAGGGCTCCCTTATGTTCCTGATTTTTCTATTTCAATTTCTCACAAGGAACTGAACAAACAAACGATCAAAAGAGATGGCTTAATTAAATCATACCAAGCAACACCTTATAACCAGATTAACATTAATTTTAAAATCAGCTAACCATAAAGGGGCGATATCTTTGTCTTTAGATAAATTGAAATCATTTATTTTTTTAAGCTTATTAATCATACTAAGTAGTTGTAGTAACTCTTCAGATGAATTTGATACGTATTTTAATGACACTTATCCAGAAATTGAAGATAAGGCTGTTCAAGCTGAAAAATCAACTCAAGAGTATATGAACCTTATATTAGGATCAGAACCCTATGAAGCAATTGAATTATTAAATAATCAAGTGATCCCTCAGCATGAAGCTCTTTTAAAAAGCTTGAAGGACGTAGATCTAACAGATACTGATCTAGTAAAATTTAATAAACTATCGACAGAAGTGTCTGAAATAAATTTAGAAAAGCAATTATACAGCAAAAATTTATTTGAAGAAATTATAACAGCACATGAAAACGACGATTTAGGTGATTTTCAGGAAGCTAACGCTACAAAAGGCATGCATGATTTAAATGAAAAATATCTAAAAGAACTTGAGAAACAAGTTAAATCTTCTGAAGAACTGGCTGATAAATATGACCAGTTAAAATTTGACCGCATTAATTCAATAAGTGTCGATCTTGACACGCTAAATGATGCCTACGATGAACTAGTGGCAATTTTTATTGAAAGCTTAAATGAGTTATCTGAAAATGAAGCTAAAAACACAATTGATGAAGCACTCATCACTGACCAAGGTAACCCAGAAGTAATGCTTAGTGGAAAGGTAACTGTTTTTGAAGACCACTTTTTATTAAAAGGTAAATCGAACTTATTAGGCGGCTCTATTTTGAATGTCAAAAGTTATCAATATGGCTCAGAAAATCCTTACTTTAAAGGAGACTTCCAAGTAGATAAAGACGGAAGTTTTGAATTAGAAATGGATATCGATAAAAAAGCACTTGATAATGAACCATTTATTGTTGAGATCGGCTATTTACCCGAGACAAGTGATGATGTAGAGGCACAAAACATTTATGGTAAAGAAGGCACCAAGTTAAAAGGGCCTTTTAAACACAAATACACAAGTATTAAACGTACCTATTTTGGTGCATTTGCTTATGCTTATTTAGAACTAACTCCTGGGACAACCGCAGAGTTTGAATACCAAGACATTGATATCCCTGATGATTATGGTGACTTGAATGTATGGATGGAAAAAGACAGTATAGAGCAAAAAGACAATTATTATGATATAACAATGAAGAGTAACTTAAACGAATTAACAAAAATTAGTGCTTCAGTTGAAGTTGTGGATTATGACATTGCTGGATTGACAAGTAATGCAATTGTTGGTCCAGATGGCTCTTTTCGTTTTAGAATACCTAGACCAGACCCTGAAGATATCGACCACTCAGATGTGATGATTAAAATTGAAGCAACACCTGATGGAGCAAATGAGACTGAAGAAATATATGGTGAACATGGGAAGGAATTTAAGGGTGATCTTGTTAAAGAGAATAAACGAGGTAAAAAAATTGAATATAAACTCCATCTAGGTGAAGACAGCTAAAATTAAAAAGCTCGAGAAGTTAGTTCTAACAATAACTTCTCGAGCTTTATTTATGGATACTATTTTTATAAATTAAACTCTTTTGCTAAAAGTTCATAAGATTTGTGACGAGCTGCCTTATCTGTAATCATATTAGCAATCATCACTTCATCTATTCCTGATTCTTCTGCTAATTTGTCTAATTGCGCTTTAACACTTTCCGGACTGCCAATAACAAACTTATCCTTATTCTCTTTACGTACTTGTGTTTCTTCTCGGGTATAAACATGATCTCTGGCTTCTTCTAAAGTTGGTGGTGCTGATGTATATTGCCCAGTCATCCATTTGACCCATTGTAATTCTGCAGGATGTGCTATATCAGCCGCTTCCTCATCATTTTCAGCACATACGACAATGATAGATAACATACTATATGGTTCACTTAAATATTTAGATGGTTTAAAGTTTTCTCGGTATTGTTTTAACATAGGAACCGCAATGCTTGGATTGATTTGACCTGCAAACGCAAAGCCTAATCCTAATTGTGATGCGATACTCATACCACCGTCACTTGAACCTAGCATGAATAACTCAGGTCTTAATGACTTATCTGCTGATGGTGTAATACTTTTATAGGGATGGTCATCTGGAAATTCGCGGTCGAAAAACGCTAGTATTTCCATTAATTGATTCATAATCTTTTCACCGGTTAAAGGTTCGTTTGTATTTCTTAACACGGCATTAGTTAATCCGTCTGTTCCTGAAGCTCTGCCCATTCCTAAATCAATTCTTCCTGGGTGTAATGCTTCAAGTAGTGAGAAGTTTTCAACTACTTTGAGCGGACTATGGTTTGGTATCATGATGCCACCCGAACCAATACGGATATTTTTAGTTAGTGCTGCTGCATGAGCGCTTAAAAGGTCAGGTGACGTGCTCATTTGAAATTTTGTATTGTGATGTTCAGCAAACCAGTATCTTGTATATCCTAATTTATCTGCTAACTGAACAAGTTTGCTTGAGTTTTGTAATGTTTGTTGTGGAGTTTCATTATTATAAATTGTCGCTAAATCTAATATTGATAATTTCATTTATAAATCTCCTCCCATTTAATACTATCATTCTATTATCGCTTAGATAGCTAATTTTTAAAAGAAATACATGCTAATTAAAAAGGCTGTTCAAAAAAACTGTAAAAGTTTCTCTGCCACCGCAAACAGAATACACTCGCTTACCGCGGGTCTGTGAAGAATTGAAGTTCATTCTTCATTAGCAATAATCCTTGTAGGCTATGCCTATGGGGTCTCACCCTAGCTCATTTCGAGACCACTGAAAAAGTAAATTCCTTTCCCAAATGTGTTACATTTGGACTATGCTTCGCTTATCCAACGGCGAGTATCGAGCCGCTTCGGGCGTTGCCCTGCAGGGTCTCGCCTATCTCTTACTTCCCACTGGAGTCTTCGCATAGTCCAGATTCTAAATGAATGAATTAGATGCTTTTGGGTAGTTTTTCAGTGGCCTCCTCTTGTTCCCACAGGCGACTCGTGAATTCTGTTTGCTGGGTTTGGTGTGAATGTGAGAATTACTGTGTAGATTAACACTAAAATATTCTTAATTACCACCGCAATTAGAATGCACTCGCTGCCGTGGGCGAGCGATGAGCCTCCTTAGGCTACGCCTGAGGGGTCTCATCTAGCTCTTTGCTCCCACAGGCGACTCGTGTATTCTATTTGCTAGGTTTGGCGTGAATTTAAGAACTTAGATAATAATCCAAGCACCCATTTTTTTAAAGTGAAATATTTATTTTTGATTAATGAGTTAGCGATAACTGAAAAAGTTTTTAGCGTGTCTTAAAACAAGTGGTCCGATTATAAATCCGCTGAGAAAACCAAATAAGTGAGCAGAAATATTTATATTTGGGCGTATGAAAGACATAACTAATCCTAAAACGAGAATGGTTATGATAATTTGGCTATCTTGTTTGCTAATTAAGTCTTTTCTAAATAACACCATATAAATATAAACACCGAACAGGCCATAAATAGCTCCTGAGGCACCTAAATGGGGAGTAATAGAATGGATATCAACAATAAAAGTTCCGAGATTGCCAATAATACCTGTGATTAAGTATATTGAAATAAATTTAAATTTACCAAGCATTTTTTCAAGGGCCGGTCCAAATAATATAAGTGTAAATGTATTAAAGGCGACATGACTAAGATCGGTGTGTAAAAAGATTGGGGTGAATAGACGCCAGTATTCATCTAATAAGAGAACACTTAGATTATGACCAATTCCTAAATCATATAGTTTTAAACCAAATGGTAATTTTAAAAAATTTACTATAAACCATAACCCTACATTAATTATTGCTAATATAGAAACAATGGGATATTTTTTAAAGAATTCTTTTATACTTTTTTCTGTTCTAAAAAACATAAATAACCTCCGCACAAAAGTATTTGCTAGTAATTATATCTATTTTACCACAAGTGTTTGTATTATCACGTTAATTGTTTAATTCAAAGCTGTTTAAGTATATAATCAGAATTATATTGAAAAGTAAAAAGGGGAATAATCAATGATTTTAGGGATTGGTATTGATTTAATTGAATTAAACCGAATTGAACGAGCTGTTATAAAGAATAAGCGGTTTATTGAACGTATTTTAACAGTTAATGAACAACAAGCATATAATAAATTCACTAAGTTTAGTAGACAAATAGAATATCTTGCTGGGCGTTTTGCAGTGAAGGAAGCTTTTGGAAAGGCTACTGGAAGAGGTTTGGGTAAATTAAGTTTTCAAGATATTGAAGTATTAAAATCAAATAATGGAGCACCTACTATTACTGCAAAAGGGTATGATAAAGAGCATATCTTTGTCTCTATTTCGCATAGTAAAGAATATGTTGTGGCTCAAATTGTTATTAATGATGATAAGTAAAGGAGTATGAGTGATGCCAAGCGAAATATACCGCAATACTTATGCAAAAATAGATTTCAATGCAATTAAACATAATTTAGAAGTGATTCAATTTAATTTAGGTGAAGAAAAAAAGATTATACCGGTTTTAAAAGCAAATGCTTATGGTCATGGCAGCGTTGAAGTTGCTAAATATTTAGAAAACGAACATTATGATTTCTTTGCTGTTGCCTTATTAGAAGAAGCAATGGAGTTAAGGAAAGCAGGCGTTAAAGCAACAATCTTAGTTTTAGGGTGGGTAGCCCCTCGGTATGCATATTTAGCTGCTGAGCATGATTTTATTTTGACTGTGTTTCAAACTGAATGGTTAGAAGAGCTAAGAGCGTTAAACCTAGAAATGAAAATTAATATCCATATTAAACTTGATACCGGTATGGGTCGTAATGGTTTGAGGACAGAAAATGAAATGAAAGACTTTTTAAATGAATTGAAAAATACAGAAGTGGTTAAAGTGTCTGGCATTTATACACATTTTGCGAGTGCAGATCAAAAAGATCCAACTTATTATAATGGTCAGTTAATCAGATTTAACGAATTAACGTCGATAATTGAAAAAGAATATCCAACAAAGGACTTAACGATTCATATTGGGAATAGTGGAGCGTCTATTCAACATTCAAAAGATATGACAGCCTATTCTAGAGTGGGTGTTTCGATATATGGCATGTATCCTTCACTTGAAGTGAAGCAATCAGCAACGGTTAAATTGCAACCAGCTCTTGAGTTAAAAAGTGAAATTGTACACGTGAAGCAAGCTTTAGCGGAAAATAAAATTAGTTATGCAAGTACTTATACTGCAAAAGAAGGCGAATGGATTGGGACAGTGGCGATTGGTTATGCAGATGGTTGGCTGCGAAAATTACAAGGTTCAAATGTGCTCGTGAATGGTAAAAGAATGGAAGTAATTGGACGTATTTGTATGGATATGTTGATGATTAGACTAGACGAAAAATATGATATCGGAACAGAAGTTACCTTAATTGGTAGAGATGGGGATGAGTTTATTTCAGTAGATGAAATTGCGGAACAGCTTGATACGATTAATTATGAGATTACGACAAATTTAACAAACAGAGTACCTAGAATGTATTAATAATTAAATTTTATTTTTATCGGCTTACCAAAAATGAAATTCATTTAAGTTTACAAGACAAGTTTTTGATTTCTTTTTGCAAAATAGCTTACTAAATGCTAATATTGAGTAAGTATTTGCACTATATTGTATATTTTATTTAGCGGGGGTGTAGTCTTGACGAAAAAGATAGAGGAAGTCTTGCTTAAATTACCAAAACACTTTTTTCAAGAAGTCTGTGGGGTAGCTGAGAACGAGGAAATGGAAATAAATGAGTTTATTTATCAAGCTACTAAAAACTATGTAGAGCATAAACAAGCTGAATTTGTTCTCCATGAACAAATGCAAAAAGGTTATCAGGAGATGGCGCCAATTAATTTAAAGATTTGTTCAGAAGCTTTTTTAGCTGAAGAAGAGGCCAATCATACTGGAAGTCGTTCTGTGATAGGGGTGTAGTGCTTTGAACGTACAAAGGGGCGAAATATATTTTGCTGACCTTTCTCCAGTTGTTGGATCAGAACAAGGAGGAATACGACCTGTTTTAATTATTCAAAATGATATAGGAAACAAATTTAGCCCAACTGTCATTGTCGCTGCTATAACAGCCCAAATACAAAAAGCTAAATTACCTACACATGTGGAGATTAAATCACAAGAATACAATTTAGAAAAAGATTCAGTTATCTTGCTTGAGCAAATTAGAACACTCGATAAGACGCGATTAACTGATAAAATCACAGTTCTTGATTCTGATATGATGAAGGAAATAGACCAGGCACTAGAAATTAGTCTTGGTCTCACGTTTAATAAAATGTATGATTGAACACTCCCTTTTTAAAATTAAAATTGGGAGTGTTTTGTTTATAGTTGCTGGTTATAAAAGGGAGACTTGTTCATGGAAAAAGAATTGAAAATTTATGCAGAGTTATTACAGCGGTATATAACTACTTTAGATGAACGTTTTTTATATCGAGCAGAGCAAATAAGTAATGTTTTTATTAAAAGTGAAATTTTACCTGCAGAATTAATTAAAATTCATAAAAAAGCAATGAAGCAAGAAAATATAGAAATAAGTGAGGAAGCATGCCATGCAATGGACTTCTTATTAGAAGCGATGATTGCTTATGGTGTAGCTTACACTAATTATAATAAAATAAAAGAAGAACAATTACTCTTAAAAAACGAAATTCAAATAGCAGCAAATATGCAATTAGAACTTTTAGGAACAAAAGTACCAACGTCAGAATACCTTGATATTGGTGTGATAAGTATCCCCTTTAATCAGATGAATGGTGATTATTTTCATTTTATACAAAATAAAGCAGGTAGACTAGGTGTAGCAATTGCTGATGTTGTTGGTAAAGGTGTACCAGCAGCTTTAAGTATGTCGATGATTAAATATTCATTAGACAGTATTGGTGAAGCTGATAACACACCAAAACAAATATTAAAGCAATTAAACCGTGTAGTTGAACAAAATATAGCGTCGAATATGTTTATTACGATGTTTTATTTAGAATATAATCCAACTAGAAACTTATTAACTTATTCTTCAGCAGGGCATGAACCTGGCTTTTTATATGATGCGGAAAGTGACACATTTACAGAGATTGAAGCTGATGGATTAGTTTTAGGCGTGTTGGAACATACAGACTATACAGAATACCAACAAGAAATGAAACAAGATGATTTTGTCGTCTTATTAACTGATGGGGTCACAGAATGTAAATATGGTAATCGTTTTATTACACGAGAAGAAGTATTAGAGGTAATTAGGAAATTCATGTACTTATCACCGGAAAACCATGTTGCAGCAGTGTACAATCATTTTAAAAATCTAGATGCTTTCGAATTAAAGGACGATTTTACTTTAATTATCTTAAGAAAAAAGTAATTTAACTTTAATTCTAACTTAATAATTAAAAAATGTTTAACCCCATTATTAATTGGGTATAAACATATCGGGGTGAAATGAAAATGAATTTAAATATTGAGATAAGTGAAGAAAATTCCCAAGCTATTATGAAGCTTAAAGGGGAGATAGATGTTTACACTGCTACGTCATTAAAAGAGAAATTAAATGATTTAGTGGGTGCACGGAAGCATGAAGTTATTGTTGATTTAAAAGAAGTGACATATATGGATAGTACAGGTTTAGGAACGTTTGTCAGTGCGTTAAAACATGCGGAAGAAGCTGAGTCAACACTTAGACTAATTAGAGCAAATGATCGTTTATATAGATTATTTCAAGTTACAGGATTAGATGATGTTATTGATGTGCATTCCGAAAAAGAAGGTGAATTAAATGAGTGAGTATGATTATATTGAAATGAGATTACCAGCAAAATCAGATTATGTTAGTGTTGCACGCCTAACTGCATCAGGTATTGCAAACCGTATGGGCTTTGATTTTGAAGCAATAGAAGATTTAAAAGTTGCAGTATCAGAAGCATCAACAAATGTAGTTACGCATGCATATAATGAAAATGAAAAAGGCGATATCCTCCTTGGTTTTAGTATTTATGATGACAAAATAGAAGTAATGGTGTCAGACCGAGGGGAAAGTTTTAACATGAATAAAGTGAAAAAAGAATTAGGTCCCATTGATAATTCAACTGAGTCTAGTGAATTAAGGGAGGGCGGTTTTGGCTTATTTCTAATTAATGCTTTAATGGACAAAGTGGAAGTTAATAATAGGTATGGAGTTAGTGTCCAAATGACCAAGTATATTAATGAAGTTGGGGTGAGTAATGGTGGTAAAGTCACAACCTCATAAAAAGAAAGATGTATATGAATGGATTAAAATTATTCAAGAGAGTCCTGAAGATAAAGTCACTCAGGAAAAAATTGTTAAAGCGTATGATAAATTAGTCCATTCACTTGCTCATAAGTATTCTAAAAACCAAAGTCATCATGAAGATTTATTTCAAGTTGGCATGATTGGTTTACTTGTTGCTGTACAACGATATGATGAATCATATGGGGGGACATTTGAAACCTTTGCTATCCCTACAATTATTGGTGAAATCAAGCGATTTATTAGAGATAAAACTTGGAGTGTCCATGTGCCTAGGCGAATTAAAGAGTTAGGCCCAAAAATTAATGCAACGCTAGCAGAACTCACAGAAGTTAATCAAAAAACACCGCAAATCAGTGAGATTGCTGATCATTTGAATGTTTCGGAAGAAGAAATCTTAGAAACAATGGAAATGTCTAATAGCTATAAAGCGTTATCTGCCGATACACCTCAACAATCAGATTCAGAAGAAGGAAATGCCTCAATTTTAGACATGATTGGTAATCAAGAAGAAGGATATGATAAAATTGATACACGTATTCTTCTAGAGAAAATTTTACCTATTTTAGCTGAGCGTGAACAAAGAATCTTACAATGTATATTTTTTGATAATATGAGTCAGCAAGAAACAGCAGACTTGCTAAACTTATCACAAATGCATGTATCAAGATTACAACGCGAA
This sequence comes from Pseudogracilibacillus sp., assembly GCA_035301645.1. GTDB lineage: Bacteria > Bacillota > Bacilli > Bacillales > Amphibacillaceae > Pseudogracilibacillus. Next base: position 11,126 of record DATGTX010000034.1, read on the forward strand.
GCTTTAAAAAAATTAAAAGAAGCTTTAGAAGAAGAAGGGATTTACCGATTTTAAATGGTATCCTTTTTTTATTAGATTAAAACTAAGAGGTGTTACATATTGGATAATGAGATTATTGATTTAGTGACAAAAGAAACCGAAATTAAAGCACATACAGTAACTAAGGTGATTAGTTTACTTGAAGAAGGAAACACAGTTCCGTTTATCGCCCGTTATCGTAAAGAAATGACAAGTGGTCTAGACGAAGTTGAAATTAAACTTATTCAAGATACATATGAGTATGCTAAACAATTAAAAGAACGCAAAGAAGAAATTATTCGTTTAATTGATGAACAAGATAAGTTAACTGAAGAGTTAGCGAAAGAAATTAACGCGGCAACAAAGTTACAAAGGCTTGAAGATTTATATCGTCCTTATCGTAAAAAACGCCGTACTCGTGCAACCATTGCCCAAGAAAAAGGGTTAGAACCTTTAGCAAAACAAATTTTCGAACAAGCATTAACCGATGTGGAGACGGAAGCGACAACATATTTATCAGAAGAACATGAGCTTGCAACAATTGAAGATGTATTAGCTGGTGTGAATGATATTATTGCTGAGTGGATTTCAGATGATGCGAGCTATAGAGAATATATTAGAAATGAAACGTGGAAACGCGGAAGTATTGAAACAATTGCTAAAGATAAAAACTTGGATGAAAAACAAGTGTTTAAAATGTATTATGAATATAGTGAGCCGATACGCTCACTTGTTTCACACAGGACACTTGCGATTAATCGCGGAGAAAAAGAAGGTGTGCTAAGGGTTTCAATTCAACCACCAGTTGAACAGTTGGTTGGATTTTTAGGTCGTCAAGTTATCCAAAATCGAGTAGTTGAAGCATGTGCAGTTATCCTAGATGCAGCTATTGAAGATAGTTATAAACGATTAATTGAGCCATCTGTGGACCGTGAAATTCGTAATCGTTTAACAGAAGAAGCAGAAATACAAGCGATTGATATATTTTCAGAGAATTTAAAGAATCTTTTATTACAGCCGCCTTTAAAAGGGAAAATGATTCTTGCACTTGATCCAGCTTTTAGAACAGGATGTAAATTAGCTGTTATTGACGAAACAGGTAAGATGCATGAGGTAAGCGTCATTTATCCTACAGCGCCTCGTAATGATATTAAAGGAGCAGAAAAAGCTGTTTTAGCATATATTGAAAAGTATAATATCGAGTTGATTGCGATTGGAAATGGTACTGCTTCACGTGAATCAGAACAATTTGTTGCTGATGTGATTAATAATAATAAATTAGATGTTGCATACATTATTGTGAATGAAGCAGGGGCGAGTGTTTATTCAGCATCAGAACTTGCAAGGGAAGAGTTTCCTAAATTAGAAGTAGAAGAAAGAAGTGCTGTTTCAATTGGACGTCGTGTGCAAGATCCACTAGCTGAGCTGGTCAAAATTGATCCAAAATCAATTGGTGTCGGGCAATATCAACATGATGTAACTCAGAAACTATTAAACGAATCCCTTGATTTTATCGTTGAAACAGCTGTTAACCAAGTTGGAGTGGATGTCAATACAGCATCAGCACCACTTTTAGAACATGTAGCTGGATTAAGCAAAACAACAGCTAATAATATTATTTTAAAACGAGAAGAATTAGGTCGATTTTCAACTCGTAAAGAATTAAAAGATGTGCCACGTTTGGGACCGAAAACATATGAACAAAGTATTGGTTTCTTAAGAATTATTGAAGGAAAACATCCTTTAGATCAAACGCCAATACACCCTGAGTCATATAAACAGACAGAAAAATTACTTAAATTACTTGATTGTGATTTAACAGATTTAGGAACAGAAGAATTAAATGATAAAATTAAAGCAATGAATATTGCTGAAATGGCTGCAGAACTTGATATTGGTGAGTTAACACTTAAAGATATTACAGATGCTTTAATGCGTCCAGGCCGGGATCCACGTGATGATTTCCCACAACCTTTATTAAAACAAGGTGTTATGTCACTTGAAAATTTAGAGCCAGGAATGGAAATGCAAGGAACAGTAAGAAATGTTGTCGATTTTGGTGCTTTTGTTGATATTGGAGTTGGGCAAGATGGTTTAGTCCATATATCAAAATTATCTAATCGATTCATCAAACACCCAATGGATGTTGTTTCTGTTGGTGATGTGGTAACAGTGTGGATAGATGAAGTAGATATTAAGCGTGGACGAGTGGCTTTAACTATGAAAAAAGCAAAATAAAAAACTGCGGATTAATTTCCGCAGTTTTTTTGTAGTTCTTTGTCATGTTGGTGGATAAAATTAGTTGACTAATTTTATTGAAGTATGCGGTGTGCCCTCATTGACTTTCACTACAGATGACACGCTTACCGCGGGCAACGTCTCAACTAATTTAATAAGTTTTATCAAACTTATTAAATGGATTTTCGACTGTTGCTTTTCCCGCAGGTGTCGGTCATCTTCCGTTACAGTCAATTTGCTTCTGTTTTTCATTTCGATGATATATACAAAACAGTGATAAACTTATTTCACTTGTATCATTTCTTGAACAATCTCTTCTTCAAGGCACTGTTCGAATAGTCGATAATATTTATACTTTGTGTATAAAAAAACGTCAGCGAATTTTCATCATGCGTTTTAGTTAACTAAAACGCATGAATTATCTTCACCAACGTTATTTATTGTTGAACCTTTTTGTTTACCAGTCTCTTTGACTTAGTGCTTCATGAATTTTATCCATAGAAATGTTTGCTGCTTTAGCAACACCTTCACCATAGGCTGGGTCTGCTTTATAGCAACTCACGATATAACGAATCTTAATAAATTCTTCTGCACCTTCGAAGTTTCTTGCTGTATTGCCGAAGAGGGCATCTTTTTGTTCATCATTCATTAAGTTAAATAATTTACCTGGTTGTTCATAATAATTATCATCGTCTTCTCTGAAGTCCCAATGCGTAGCATCACCATTAATTTTTAAAGGTGGCTCCATGACTTCTGGTTGTTCTTGCCATTCGCCGTAACTGTTTGGTTCATAGTGTAACTTACTTCCTTGGTTACCATCTACACGCATTTGGCCATCACGATGGAAACTGTTAAATGGACATTTCGGTGCGTTAATAGGAATTTGATGATGGTTAACTCCTAAACGATAGCGTTGTGCATCTGGATAAGTAAATAATCTAGCTTGTAACATTTTATCAGGCGAGAATCCAATACCTGGAACAATACTAGCTGGTGAGAAAGCTGCTTGTTCAACATCTTGGAAGTAGTTATCTGGGTTTCTGTTAAGTTCAAATTCACCAACTTCAATAAGTGGGAATTGATCCTTATACCAAACTTTAGTTAAATCGAATGGGTTATAAGGCATATTTTCAGCTTCTTCTTCAGTCATGACTTGAATGTACATTTTCCATTTCGGGAAGTTTCCTTTTTCAATATTTTCATATAAATCTCTTTGGTTGTTCTCTCTATCTACACCAACAATTGCTGCAGCTTCTTCGTCTGTTAAATTCTCAATGCCTTGCTGACTGCGCATATGGAACTTGACCCATGTACGTTCATTTTGTTCATTAATCATACTGAATGTATGACTTCCGAATCCGTGCATATGACGTAATGTTTTTGGAATTCCACGATCACTCATAATAATTGTTACTTGATGTAGTGCTTCAGGAAGTAATGACCAAAAATCCCAGTTATTGTTTGGTGAGCGCATATTTGTACGCGGATCACGTTTTACAGCATGGTTTAAATCCGTAAATTGCATAGCATCTCTAAAGAAGAAAACAGGTGTATTATTACCGACTAAATCCCAATTACCTTCTTCTGTATAAAACTTCAATGCAAATCCACGAATGTCACGCTCATCATCAGCAGCACCACGTTCTCCTGCTACAGTTGAAAAACGAGCAAACATTTCTGTTTCTTTACCAATTTCTGAGAAAATCTTTGCTTTTGTATATTTAGTGATATCGTTAGTAACTTTAAATGTCCCATGTGCTCCTGAACCTTTAGCGTGCATTCTTCGTTCAGGAATTACTTCACGGTTAAATTGAGCTAGTTTTTCCATTAACCAGAAGTCTTCTACTAGAACTGGCCCTCTAGGACCTGCTGTTTTAGAGTTTTGGTTATCAGGAACTGGCATACCTGTAGCAGTTGTTAGTTTTTTCTTGTTTGAATAATCATTATGTTTCATTAAGAAGCCTCCTCTTATTTATAATCATTATTATAACAAAGTAATTATCTTATATCAATTAAATAAGCTTGGTTATTAACTAACCCTTTATTATAAATGGGACTGAATATTCTGTCATTAATTTATCGTTTAAAAACAATAATTGATTATCAATAAGTGGAAATTATTTTAGTTAACATTTTATTTCTTTCAATACGAATAAGTAAAATATAACTAAAATATCTATCTTAACAAAATTCGCGTATAATGAAAGAAGTGTTTTAAGTACATATAAATGAAAGGATTTTGATTATATGCAATGGCAAAATATATACCGGGGTTTTTTAATGGGTGTAAGTGATATTGTTCCGGGTGTAAGTGGAGGAACTATAGCTGTTTTACTTGGGATTTATGATCGTTTAATTGCATCAATTAATGGTTTATTTTCAAAAGATTGGAAACGTAGTTTAGGTTTTTTAATTCCGTTAGGAGTAGGAGCAGGCACTGCATTATTTTCTTTAAGTCATTTAATGGAGTGGCTATTACTTGAACATCCTGTGCCTACGTTTTTCACGTTTATTGGTTTAATTATTGGTGTCCTACCATTTTTATTTAATGAAGCAGAAGCAAAGACACAATTTGGATTAACGCATTATTTATTATTAGTAATAGGAGTTATTATGTTGATTCTATTACCTACCTCTCCAAATGAGGGAGCAATTATTGTAGAACGAACGTTAAGTGTTTATATAATGTTGTTCTTTGCAGGATTTTTAGCAAGTACAGCGATGATTTTGCCTGGGATAAGTGGTTCATTAATTTTGATGATTATTGGTTTTTATGCAACTGTCATTAATGGTTTAAAAGAATTTGATTTACTTCTCTTAATTGTAGTGGCTTCAGGTATCTTAGTTGGATTACTTACAATGAGTAAGATTATTCATTACTTTTTAAAACATTATCGAACGCAGACATATGCACTTATTATTGGGCTTGTTATTGGTTCAATATTTGTTATCTTTCCAGGTATGCCAATAGGTATAAGTATGTGGGTAATCAGTTTTATAACGTTCGTTATTGGCTTATTAGTAGCTTTTTTATTAGGTAAAATTGAATATTAAAAAGAATTTTGAAAAAAGTCAGATAAATATGTTTAGAACCTTATAGTTTAGGAATAGTTAATTATATAATCTATACCAAATCTATGGAGGAATCAATAATGGCTAAAGATGATAACGATAAGAAGATGTCGGTAGAAGAAGCAGGAAGAAAAGGTGGAGAAAAGACTGCTGAAACACATGATAAAGAATTCTATGAAGAAATAGGTAAAAAAGATGGCGAAGCGCGTGCCGATCAAGATACTTCTGGTACTGATAAGATGAGTCAGTCAGAAGCGGGTAAAAAAGGTGGCGAAGCGCGTGCTAAACAAAGAAAAGATAATGATTAAGTTAGTTTAAGTAAATAAATATAAAGTTAAAAGAAATCAAATAGGCCGTAAGAAGTAATCTACACTTTACTTCTTACTGGTCTATTTTTTTATATACTACCGCAATTAGAATTCTCTCGCTGCCGTGGGGCTGTGAAGAATTGAAGTTCATTCTTCATTAGCAATGAGCCTTGTTGTCTCATTTGGGCTTTTGTTCCCACAGGCGTCTCGTATATTCTATTTGCTGAGATAGATGAGAATGGAAGGATTGAAATTCATTCAATTAATTTCTAATTTTATCTCGCCTTCTTCTTTAAATGTTAATAATGTGTTTTTAAGTCTGACTGAGTTCCTTAAACGTTTTTTAAAAGGAATTTTATAGATATGTAAAAATCTATCTAAATCTACTCCGCTAAATTCCATTTTTGTAATCGCGCTTGAATTTACAAGACTGACATTCAGACGTTCACTCTCAGGCTGATCCCATTCAATTAGGAAGGGGAGTGTTTCCACTGTGTAATCGTATGTGGGAAATAGCATGCGCCAGGTGATTATTTTACCGTTAGATAATTCTCTTTTACCATCATACGGACCTGTATAAGGGATCTTATTTTTTTCGAAATGTTTTACGTAATCATCTAATTCGTCTGTTTGGAGAGCAAATTGAAAGAGTCCTGCTTGTTTATTTTTTAAATGATAAGTAAGATGTTTAATTAAAGGAGAATCGGATTGATTTGCGATTTTTTCATCAGCAATCCCTAACCATTCTAAATAAGCATTATTTGATAAATAAGCGAGGTAATTATAAGTGCCCCAAGCTTTATGATGTCCACCGAAGACAGCTTTCAAATTAAATCTATTACCATAGGTGGCACTCATTGCTTCAATGTTATTACCTGCAAAAACGACATGATCTAAAGCTAACATATTTAACACACTCCTTTTGATAATTATCGCTTTAGATTGAATAACAAGCAAATATAATGGATAAAATAGAGCAATTAATAAATATTATTTGGAGTTGAAAAATATGTCATTGTTAACGATTAATGATTTAGCAGTCAAAATTGAAGATAAAATGATTTTACAAGATATCAATTTCGATTTAGAAAGAGGGGAGGCACTTGCCCTATTAGGTCATAATGGCGCAGGTAAATCTACTTTAATGCATGTGATTACAGGGTTAAGAGATAAGCATAAGGGAAAGGTTATTTTAAATAATCATGAACAAGAAGATATATTAAATTATAAAGAGAACTTTGTTTATTTACCAGAAGAGCCTTTATTACTTACTGAGTTAACGGTGATGCAACATTTTCAAATATATGGGAAGAGTTATCAAATTGCTGAGGATGAATTAATGGCCAAGGTAAAAAAATATACAGAAGGATTTGAATTAGTTGAGAAATTAAACGAATATCCAGGTGCTTTATCAAAAGGGATGCGGCAAAAAGTGCAAACAATTTGCGCCTTCTTACCAGATGTTCCGCTCCTGCTAATTGATGAACCTTTTATGGGGTTAGATGTTTATGCTGTTGATTATTTTTTAGAAGTTCTTGAAGAAAAGGCAAATGAAGGAACAAGTATTATTATTACAACGCATCAACTAGAACGTGTTGGAACAATTGCTGATACATATATTCAATTACAAAATGGTAAAATAATTGAACAAGGTAATGTAGAAGAGTTCCTAGGGATTAAGCGTGGTTATAATAATGATTGAAACTTATTCCTTTCTTAAAAAAGCGCGTATAAAAAAGAAGCTTGATTTGTATAAGCAGGCATTCATGTTAACTTTTGATTTTACGAGTATTTTTTATGTTGGATTACTTGTCAGTTATTTCATTTATGCTTTTGTTTCTGAAGGTGGCTCATTGGGAAGCATTAAAGCTCAAATTGCTTTAATAATGCCGAATGATTTAAGTCTCTTTATGCCTTTATTGTTATATTTTTTCTTAATTAATTTAATGAAAGGATTTCAAGCGAGTGGGGTTATCTTTTCAGAAAGTGATTATAAATTATTAATGCTCCCTTATCCACCGAAAAAGCTTTGGTTCATTTTGCTTGGGGAGAGGTTATTGAGTGCGTTGATCAAGTATAGTTTGGTTGGATTAATAATTGTGATACTAACACCAATTAGTCTTGAAGCGATGATTTATCTAGTTGGTTACTTATTAATAATTAACGGATTATCTACCGTAATAGAATGGAAGATGTTTAACTTACACGTGGTAAAAAAGATACTACTTATTTTTGTAGGATGGTGTGTAATTATTGGTTTAAATTTCTTGCCTATCAAAATAGCATTAACAGCTCTCATCATACTTTTAATAGGTATCAATTATCCTTTATATAAACGTTTATATAAAGATGTTAATTACGAAGCGGTTGTGATCGCTGGGAATTTTAAAACATGGAATATCCCCTTTGTTTCTTATATGTCAAAAACAAAAACAGTTAAAAAAGAACGCCAAACAATTTTAACAAGAGTTACCTTTTTTAAGAAACCATTAAATTATCAAACAAATTCAGTTAATAAAAGAATGTTATACTTATATTTAGAAAGTCATTTAAAGTCAGTATTACAATTGCTTGGTGTCTTAATGCTCTTAATTACTGTCGCATACTTTAAAATACCAGAGTATGATTACTTTATTATTGGCCTTTCGATTATAATTTATAGTTCAGTAAGTAATGCATTCTTTAAAGGGTTTTGGCATACAAAGTTAATTGAAATATTGCCAGCTCGCATTAATGATTATAAAACAATTTATATTAAGGGCATTCTACTTTTAAACACACCGATTATTTTAATCTATGGCAGTTTACTTATATTTAAAGATGGTTTAATTGGTGGTTTACAACTTGTAATGTTTATTTTTGTCACTTATCTTGTCTTAGCTTTATCTTTAGAAGAAGTAATTGCTACAATGACGCGAAAACAGTTTAATTATCCATTAGATTTAATCATTACTTATCTGTTACTCATTCTGACAGCGTTTATTAATTATTATTTTCTAACTGTATATTTGATTTTAATCATGGGAATTATTTTATTTAGTGGATTAATCAGAAGAAAACGGGCGAGGTGAGTTGATGATAGGTTGCTTAATTATTCATGGTTTTACAGGTGGCCCTTATGAAGTAGAGCCGCTTGGTCAATATTTAAAAGAAAAAACAGATTGGCAAATTGAAGTACCCGTATTATCGGGACATGGGCCAGAATTGAATTTAGAAGATGTTCATTATGAAGAGTGGTTGGAAGACGCGGTTAGTGCTTTATTAAAATTACAAGAAACGTGTGAGACAATTTATGTGATTGGTTTTTCAATGGGTGGAATGATTGCCGCTTATTTGGCTGCTAATTATAAAGTAGATCGCTTAGTTTTATTATCCACAGCCCGTCGTTATTTATCATTTAAATATCTAAGTAGTTATATTAAGGAAGGGATAGAAGCGGGTGTTAAAGGAGAATTAAAGGAAAACCCTTTATATAAACATTATAAATATAAATTTGATACTGTTCCTTTTACAGCGAATGTGGAATTCATGAAATTAGTTAACAAAACAAAACCTTATTTAAAAAATATAAACGCGCCTGTTTTTATTGCTCAAGGACAAAAAGATGCATTAGTTCCTGCAAAGGCAGCCTACATTTTACATGATGAGATTAATTCTGAAAATAAAGAAGTCGTATTTTTTGAACGATCAAATCATCTTATTTGTCTTGGGGAGGACCATGATGTTTTAAACGTCATGATATATAGATTTTTAACGGAGGAAAAATAAAAGGAATGTGCACTGATTAAAGTTGCACATTCCTTTTGGTTTATTCTTTTTTTGATATGGTAATTTTGCGTTTTTTGGATGTACTCATAATAAATAAGAATAGACCAAAAATAACGATGAAACCACCAAGCCACTGAGAATCTGTAATCACTTCACCTAAAATAAAGTAGGCGAGGATCGAAGCACCAATCGGTTCAAAAACGATAGCCATGGAAATACGTGAAGTACTCACCCATTTTAGCGCCCAATTGAAAATTGTATGACCAAAAAAGGTCGGGAAAATTGCTAATGCTAAAAAGATTAACCAGTGATTTTTTGTGTAACCAGTAAAGTCATTACTTAAGATTAAGTTATAAATAATTAATGTGATTGAACTTGTCCCATAAACGATAAATGTATAAGTCATTAAAGAAAGACTTCGGCGTAGTTTTTGTCCAAGTAAAAAATAACCCGTAATTGCGATTGCGCCAAGAAAAGCAAGTATATCTCCAAATAAAGCCATACCGCCAATTTGGAAGTCACCCCAACTAATAATAAAGCTACCAGCTAAAGCAATGATCATACTAATTACTGCGCCAAGAGAAAAGCGTTCCCCAAAAATCAGGTATGTTCCTAAAAATGCGAAAATTGGTTGTAAAGTTACTAATACGACTGAACTTGCCACAGACGTATAATTCAATGATTCAAACCAGAGGATAAAATGAAAAGCTAAAAATACGCCGGCTAAAGTTGTCAGAAGCCAATCTTTTTTCTTAATTGATTTTAATTCTTCACGGTATTTTAATAGTACGTAAGGGGCCATAATTAACACTGCTAGTAGTAATCTATAGTTTGCAATGATTCCAGCTGGCACACCTACAGCCAACTTCACTAAAATGGCAGAAGTTGACACGGATAAAACTCCGATAATAATCGCTATATATGGATTAAATGGAGGTACTCTCAATATAAAAACTCCTTTGCCTGGATATATAAATGAACACATTTCTTATTTTATCATTATCAGCCTTAAATAACATATTAAAAGTGTGTAAAAATAAATTATTAAGTTATCCATTTGAATTGTGGTAGAACTAAAAATCTAACTTAAGTATTATAAGTATCATAGTAATAGAATATGTGATATACTGTTAAGAGATATTATGATACATGAGTATTTTGGGTAAGGCTCAGGTCCAAGTAAGTTAATTTGGAGGAAGCCGTTTGGTACTTTAAGAAATATATGCTAAGTTTAACACTTATGCGTTAATCGTAAGTTGTAGTATATGAATTTAAAATGAAATATATGTAAACATGCTTAAAGACATTGTTTACTAAGCGTACGTTCAAAAGGTCAACAAAACAATTAAAAACATTAATATAAATTCCGGACTGTTTTTAGTAGATTATCTGTTGTGATTTATACGCGATTTTTTGAACGACCTCTTAAAGTTCTTAAGAAGGTTTCCACTTATGTAAAGTAAAATTTACTAGGTAGAAAAAGGAGATAGTAATAAATTGACAACATTTAAAGAACTAAACGTATCAGAACCGATTATGAAATCATTAGAAACAATGGGTTTTGAGGAAGCAACACCAATTCAGGCCGAAACGATTCCACTAGCAATGAAAGGTGAAGACGTTATTGGTCAAGCACAAACAGGAACAGGAAAGACAGCAGCATTTGGTATCCCAATGCTTGAAAGATTTAACCGTAATGAAAAAGGTGTTAAAGGTTTAGTTGTTGCACCAACGAGAGAACTTGCAATCCAAGTTGCAGCTGAAATTGATCGTTTAGGTCGTAACAAAGGAATTAAAACACTAGCAGTATACGGTGGTCAACAAATGAGTAGACAAATTCGTGCACTAAAAGATGGTCCACATATTGTCGTCGCAACACCAGGACGCCTATTAGACCATATGCGTCGCCGTACAATTAAAATGAGCGAAATCCAAGTAGCTGTTTTAGATGAAGCTGATGAAATGCTTAATATGGGATTCATTGACGATATTAAAGATATCTTAAAAGGTATTCCTAAAGAACGTCAAACATTGTTATTCTCGGCAACTATGCCAAGACAAATTCGTGAAATTGCAACAACAATGATGAAGAATCCAAAAGAAATAAAAACTAAAGCAAAAGAAATGACTGTTGAAAATATTAAACAATCATTTATCGAAATTCCAGAACGTTTTAAATTTGATACTTTAACAAATCATTTTGATATTAATACACCAACACTTGCTATTGTTTTCACGCGTACTAAAAAGCGTGTTGATGAAATAGCAGATGGTCTCCAAGTTCGTGGATTCCGTGCAGAAGGTATTCATGGTGATTTAACACAAGGTAAACGAGAAAGTGTCTTGAATCAATTTAAAAACGGTCGTGTCGAAGTACTTGTTGCAACAGACGTTGCTGCACGTGGACTAGATATTTCTGGCGTTACACATGTTTATAACTTTGATTTACCACAAGATCCTGAAAGTTATGTACACCGTATTGGTCGTACAGGACGTGCAGGACGTACTGGTGAAGCAATCTCATTTGTAACACCACGTGAGATGCCGCATTTACGTTTAATTGAAAAGACTACAAAGAGTACAATGGAGCGTGTTGTTCCACCAACAAATACTGAAGCAGCTCGTGGACAACAACAAGCAGCAGCTGAAAATTTAATTAAATCAATCAGTGAAAACAATCTTAAGGGATATCAAGAGACTGCAAAAGAACTTCTTGATGATCATGATTCGGTTAGTGTAGTTGCAGCAGCTTTAAGCTTATTAACAAAAGAACGTAAAGATACACCAATTCGTATTTCATCTGTTCAGCCAATCAGTGTAAGAGGCGGCGGAGGAAAAGGCGGCGGTGGAAATCGTCGTTCAGGTTCTGGCGGCGGCAAACGTTTCTA
>DATGTX010000035.1:0-26430 GCA_035301645.1 Pseudogracilibacillus sp.
GCGACTCATGTATTCTATTTGCTGGGATGGTGTGGATGCTGGTGTGTAGATTACTATTGAAATATCCTTAAATGTCGCCGCAAATTAGAATGCACTTGCTGCCGTGGGGCTGTGAAGAATTGAAGTTCATTCTTCATTAGCGATGAGCCAATTAGGCTGCGCCTTTCGTTATCTCATTCTGGCTCTTATTCCCACAGGCGACTCGTGTCTTCTATTTGCTGGTGTTGGATGTAAATTTTAATTTATAAGTAGTAGTTTGTAAAATATATTTAAATCAAAAAAATCTTCCTTCAATTAAGAGGGAAGATTTTTTTGATTTATATAGCTGAGCTTGTTTCTCTTGCTTCTTCGTTATTAAATGTTTCGCTGTCAAAGTTGTCTAAGGCTTTGGATGTTAGTGTTCCGGCAACCATGCTGCCGTTGACGTTTAGTGCGGTTCTTCCCATGTCGATTAGTGCTTCAACAGAGATTAGTATCCCAGCGAGCGCGACTGGTAAGTTTAGTGAAGAGAGCACGATTAAAGCGGCGAATGTTGCGCCTCCTCCGACCCCGGCAATTCCAAATGAACTAATACCAATAATTAAGACAAGTGGCACGATAAAGCTAATTGTTAAGGGATCAATGCCAACAGTTGGTGCTATCATGACTGCAAGCATGGCAGGATAGATTCCAGCACATCCGTTTTGTCCCATTGTCGCGCCAAATGAAGCGGACATGTTGGCAACTCCTTGATCAACACCAAGTGCATTTTTTTGAGCATTGATATTTAAAGGAATTGTTCCAGCGCTTGATCTTGATGTAAAGGCGAATAATAAAACGGGCAACACTTTTTGGATAAAGCGAAGCGGGTTTAATCCAGCAAAACTTACTAAAATAAAATGAATGATAAACATAATGAGTATTGCTACGTATGACGCTAGGACGAATTTACCCATTTGCAAGATACCTGCGACACTCGTTCCTGCAACTGTATTAGCCATTAGTGCTAAAATTCCAAATGGTGCTAAGCGTAAGATTAAAGTAACAATTCTCATAACGACAGCATAAATCGCGTTAATTCCTTTTGTGAAAATCTTGGCTTGTTCTGGACTTTTTCGTCTTACACCTAAAACGGCAATTCCGACAATCATGGAGAAAATCACAACTGCGATAACAGATGTTGGACGTTCACCGGTCATATCTAAAAAGATATTTGATGGTATAAAGCTTAAAATACGTTCAGGCGTTGATTGTTCTTCAACTTCGCCTAATGTTGTCTCAAGCACGCTACCGCGTTCAGATTCAGCTTGTCCCATATCGATTTGATCAGCGCTTAAATTAAAGACTGAAGCTGTGCCGATTCCAATTAAGGCGGCAACCATCGTGGTCGCGATTAAAATACCAATAATCCAGCCGGACATTTTACCGAGTTGGGAAGTTTTTTCTAAATTAATAATCGATTGGATGATTGAGACCATGACTAATGGTATAACAATCATCATTAATAATTTAATATAGCCACTCCCGACAATTCCGTACCAATCGGTTGTTGCGGTTAAAACCTCAGATTCTGCGCCGTAAATGGCTTGTAAGACTGCTCCTAAAATAATCCCTAACCCAAGTCCTGTAAAGACTCGTTTTGTAAATGAAAAATGCTTTTTCTGCATCCATATAAGTAATCCTATAAGTGCTAATAAAACGATAATATTTATTACAATAAATAATCCATTCATATTTTCTTCCTCCTATTTTTGAAAGTTAGTAATTCATATTGATTTACTATGCTTTAATCAATTTAAACTAAATATGGATTACTGTCAAGAAAGTAAACTCACGTTTTTAAGCATCCTAAAATGATTTATACATAATAGTGGAGGATGATTTAAATAGAAAACAATTTTTTAAGTTTTAATATACCACGAAGAATATTTTATTGGATTCATTTATTTCAGATAGTTTATATCAGTTTTACGATACTTCAGAATAAAGGTATTTGTAAACGGGTAAGAAAATAGGTTAACATAAAATTAAAAGGAGCGGATTCCATGATTAAAGTTTTTGGTAAAGTTGTTGATAATCAAACAAGATGTGAGCATTATGCATCTGAAAAGGACATCATTGCAATTAAATTTTATTGTTGTGGGAAGTATTATCCATGTTATAAATGTCACAGGGAAACAGCAAATCATCCTGCAAAGCGGTGGCCAAAAGAAATGTTTGGTGAAAAAGCAATTCTTTGTGGTATCTGTAAAACTGAACACACGATAGAAGCATATATGGGTAGTAAAGCTTGTCTAGAATGTGCGAGTCCATTTAATGAAAATTGTCGTTTCCATTACCCAATTTATTTTGAAGTTTAAGCTTTGTGAATTCTATAAATTATTACTCGATTTGTGCATACTTTCTCGATAAATTAAAGCTACAATCAATTTACTGGAAGAAGTTTGTAGCTTTATATTTAAGAGATTACAAAAAATAAGGATTCGAGATAATTTATAGGGGTGAGGGTTATGGGATTAGATAAAGTTAGAGAAAAGAAAAAGAAGAAAATGAGAAGTCGCTATATTTACCGAGCGTCTATTTTATTAGCGCTTGCTGCAGCGGTTCTTTATGCGCTTGTAACAAACTTAACAGGAGAAAAAGTAACTAATCATGATATCGGCGATGATGCACCTAACTTTGAGCTGGTGCAAGTGAATAAACATAATGAAAAGGAAAAAGTGAATTTAAGTGAATTAAAAGGTAAAGGGGTTATGTTGAATTTCTGGGGAACATGGTGTGCGCCGTGCCGAAAAGAAATGCCTTATATGGAATCCTTATATCCTGAATATAAAGAAAAAGGTGTTGAGATCGTTGCTGTTAATCTCGATCAAAGTGAATTAAAAGTCAATCAATTTATTGAAGAGTTTGATTTAACTTTTCCAGTCCCACATGATGTGAGAGATGAAGTCAGAGAGTTATATGGGATTGGACCTCTACCAAGTACTGTCTTTATAAATCCAGAAGGTGTAATTGATGATATTGTTATTGGTGCTTTGACCTTGGAAAGCTTAGAAGCACAGTTGAAGAATATTCAACCTAAGTAAAGATAATATTTAAAATGATAAGGATGTGTCTTAATGACTGGAATTGAAACAGATATGTTTTTATTAGTTGGTATGTTGCTTGCGTTAGGTGCAGGCGCATTATCGTTTTTATCGCCTTGTGTGTTACCTATCTTTCCTGCTTATTTATCTTATATTACGGGAGTAAGTGTGAACGAGATTCAAGAAGATCAAAATAAAGCCGTTCGAAAAAAACTTCTAACACATTCTGTCTTTTTCTTAATCGGTGTTTCGCTCGTGTTTATCAGTTTAGGAGTGAGTGCGTCCTTTCTTGGTAAATGGTTAAGTGGGATTTTGACAGGAAGTTCAGGTAATTTAATTCAACAACTAGCCGGAGTCTTTATTATTACGATGGGGCTCTTTGTTGGTGGTTGGTTAAATATTAAAACGTTAATGAGAGAAAAACGTGTCCAATATAAAAAAAGCAGTGTTAGTTATCTTGGAACTTTTCTAGTTGGTTTAGGCTTTGCGGCTGGATGGACACCATGTATTGGGCCAATTTTTGGTTCGATTCTTTTCTTAGCTGCAAGTAATCCAACCCAAGGGATTATTTATACAGTGATGTATGTGATTGGCTTTGCCTTACCATTTTTAGGATTAACTTTCTTTATCGGTTCCACAAAGTGGATTATCGAAAAAAGTAATTTAATTATGAAATTTGGTGGTGTGATCATGATTTTGATGGGGATTGTCTTATTCACCGGACAGATGCCGCGTATTTCAGGTTTTTTATTGGATCTAGTTCAAGATACTTGGCTCGCTAAATTAGGCTAATATGCGCTTAAGTTTAAAATCGTAATGTTAATCATCTTCATACTAATGTTATAATAAAGCTATCTAAATTAACCGGGAGGTGCTAATCATGATGCACGGAATGTATGGATATGGACCAGTATGGATGTTTGTTTTATGGATAATCTTAATCTTGTTTGGGATTTATTTACTGATTAAATTTATTAAAGGAGATAAGCAACATCCGAAAAATGACTATCAGACAAATAACAACCAAAAGACACCGTTATACACGCTTCAAGACCGATTAGCTAAAGGAGAAATTGATGAAGCGGAGTATGAGCGCTTGAAGTTAATTCTTGAACGGGATAGAGGGTGAGACAAATGAATAAGCAAACAAATAAAATTAAAAAAAGATATAATCGAATATCTGAATTACCTGGTTTCATGGATTTTATGATACGATCATCATGGCGGAAAGAATTACTTAGAAAAGTCGAAGGTAATATACTCGAAGTAGGGGTGGGAACTGGGTCAAACTTTGCCTATTATCCTCTGAACGCAAATGTTACAGGTATCGATTTTAGTCCGAAGATGTTGGAGCAAGCAGCTAAGAAACTTGCTCAATCAAAAGCAGATATTAATTTAAAAGAAATGGATGCTCAAGCGATGGACTTCGCTGATAACACGTTTGATTATGTAGTGACCAGCTGTGTGTTTTGTTCTGTTCCTGATCCAATAAAAGGTTTAAAAGAAATTCGTCGTGTTGTCAAACCAGGAGGCACGATCGTGATGCTTGAACATATGCGGAGCAACAATGGATTTATTGGACGTGTATTGGATATAATCAATCCATTAACAGTCCGTTTAACTGGAGCGAATGTGAACAGGAAAACGATTAGAAATATTGAGAGTGCTGGATTAAAAGTAGTTAGTCAGCGTTTTCTTATGACTTCAATTATGAGAGAGTTAGTCATCACACCTAATAAATAATCTGGGGTAAGCGATTGTGGGGAGTATAATGTTTAACAAATTATCATTTAAAATGGGCTTATTATTTTTTGTGTTTATTCTAGTCATTGAATCATTTCTATTTTTTATTTTATATATGAACTTGGCAAATGACCGGATTGATGAAGTTATGGATGGCTTACTTGCCCGTGGTAATACACATCGAGATGTTTTAGAAGACCATTTTGATCGAGCAACGCTAGACCATGTTGTGATTATGGAGTCTCAATCTGAATTTTCAGTCGTGATTACTGATGAAAAAGGTGAAATGATTATTTCATCAGATTCAACAGAACCAGCCATGATGGAAATTATCAGTCATTCAGAAGAAAATACTAATATCCCGTCAGAAGGAATTGTGATTGAAGATCGCTGGAATGAAGAAGAATATGTTGCAACAGATAGCCCTATTACAATCGATGGGAATCACCAAGGGCACGTGTTTATGTTTGCTGAGACAAGTTATGTCAAACGGACGGTTGATCAATTAAGTAGTCAATTTGTTATTGCTGGATTAATTACAATTATTCTGACGATTATCACAATTTTTCTCTTATCTCGCTTTATTGCTCATCCATTAATTCAAATGAAAAAAGCAGCCGAACAATTAAGTGAGGGTAATCATGAAGTAGTCCTTAATACAGAACGAAAAGATGAACTCGGTGATTTAGCTAAATCAGTTACCAAGCTTGGTGAAGATTTAAAAAACTTAAAAATAGAGCGGAATGAATTCTTAGCGAGTATTGCCCATGAACTGAGAACACCATTAACTTATATTCAAGGCTATGCCGATATAATTAATCGTAAAGATATAACAGAGGAAGAAAAAGATGATTATATAAAAATTATCCGTGAAGAAACAGAAGAACTAACTTTATTAATCAAGCATCTATTTGCGCTCGCTAAAATGGATCAACATAATTTTAAAGTGGATCCTGAATGGGTAAATTTATCTACCTTACTTCATCGTGTCATCTTGCGTGTGGAACCTGTTTTAACGGAAAAGAAAATAAATTATCAGATTGATTGTCCTGATGATTTACTGGTGTTTGTTGACGCTGAGAGAATGCAACAAGTGTTTATTAACATCTTAGATAATGCACAAAAGCATGCTGATGAAGCATCAACTGTTAGTATTCAAGTAAGTAAAACGGCTGAACATATTATTATAAAAATAATTAATCAAGGGGAAGGAATTCCAAAAGAAGACTTACCCTATATCTTTGACCGCTTGTACCGTGTTGAAAAATCACGTTCGAGACAGAGTGGTGGTGCGGGACTCGGCTTATCGATTACTAAGGAAATAGTTGAAGCACATGGTGGAAAGATTGTCATTGAAAGTGAACAGGATCAAGCAACAAGTGTGACTATTAAATTGTTAGCGGGTGAATACACTGATGAAGAAAGTATTGATTATTGAAGATGAGAAGCGGATGGCAGACTTAATCGCTTTATATTTGCGACCTCATAACTATACATCGCAAAAAGTATATCAGGGAAAAGAAGCATTAGCTTATTTAAAAAATGAAACATTTGATATTGTATTACTTGATATTATGATGCCTGAAATAAATGGCTGGGAATTATGCGAGCAAATTAGAACATTCTCAGAGATTCCAATTATTATGGTGACAGCACGTGATCAACAAGAAGATATAGTTAAAGGCTTAAAGCTCGGAGCTGATGACTATTTGACAAAACCATTTAATGAGTCAGAACTACTTGCAAGAATGGAAGCCCTTTTGCGGAGGCAAGCACCGAAAACACAGCTGAAAATAAATGGTTTAGTTTGGGATAAAGATCGTTTTGAATTATCTTATCAAAATAAACCAATTGCTTTAACGCCGAAAGAATTTATGATGCTAGGCCACTTTATTAAAAATCCTAATCAAGTATTTGAACGTGAGCAATTGATTGAACTCCTTTGGGGTTTTGATTCAGAAACTGAAGGGCGGACAATTGATTCACATATTAGAAATATGCGTGATAAAATTCGTCAAGCTGGCTTTCCAATTGATGATTATTTCCAAACAGTTTGGGGAATAGGGTATAAATGGGTAACAAAGTAAATGTCTTTCTTACTATTTAAACTAATCTTCATACATTCTGCACATCTTTTCTTTAAGATATAATTAGCAATTATTATATAAATAGAGGTGTGTTGAAATGAGAAAAATGATTTTAATTTTGACTTTAATGACGGCATTAATAATTAGTGGCTGTGGTCTAATAACGCCTGCTTCAAGTGACAAACAAATGCCGAATAACAAGATGCATTCATCGAACGAAGAAAATGACCCTTCGAATAAAACGATGGGAATGATGGGCGGACATGGGCACGATATGCCACTTGATTCTTCTACTGGTGAAAATGAACTTAATATTCCACCTATCTTAGCAAGTGATTCAGAAACAGAAAGTAATATTTACTATACGATTGATGCCCAACAAGGCCAAACAGAAATTTTTGATGGGATACAAACAAAGACATTAGGCTATAATTCAGCATTTTTAGGGCCGGTTGTGAAATTGAAAAAAGGTCAAACGGCAAATATAACATTAAAAAATAGTCTTGATGAAGAGACGACTTTTCACTGGCATGGATTGATTATTGACGGTGAAGCAGATGGAGGACCACATGCTGTAATTGAGCCTGGGGAAGAAAAAGAGATTACCTTTGATGTCCAACAAGATCGGGCAACATTATGGTTTCATCCACATCCTGAAGGGAAAACAGCTAAGCAAGTTTTCGGAGGCCTCGCAGGTCTGTTATACATTGAAGATGATTTAAAAGATACGTATGAATACGGAGAAAATGATTTTCCATTAATTATTCAAGACCGGACTTTTGATGATGAAAAACAATTGAATTATGATGCTGTAAAAGATCCAGACGGTACAATGGGGGAGACTTTACTCATAAATGGTACAGTAAATCCTCGTTTAACAGTTAAACAAGAAAAAGTTCGTTTACGTCTATTAAACGGTTCAAATATGAGAAATTATACGATTAAATTAAGTAATAATGAAGGGTTTGAGCAGATTGCTTCAGATGGAGGCTTATTAAATGAACCCGTCAAAATGGATGAAATTCAACTAACTCCATCTGAAAGAGCAGAAATTGTTGTTGATTTTTCTAAATTTGATGCAAAAGATGAAGTGGAATTGATGATGGATGATGAAACAGTTTTACTTCCGTTTGAAATAAATGATAAAGTAAAAGTAAGTGAAAATGAGCTTGAAGAAATAGAAGATCCAGTAACAATCAGTGAAGAAATTAGAAATAAACCAGTAAGTAAAAAAATTAAATTAAGTGGTATGGGTCATCATGTTGCGATTAATGACCAGCAATTCGATAAGAACCGGATTGATATGGCACAAGCTCTAGGTGAAACCGAAGTGTGGGAGATATATAATGAAAAAGATATGATGGGAGGCATGATTCATCCTTTCCATATTCACGGGACTCAATTTAAGGTGATTTCGATTAATAAAGAAGAACCACCAGAAAATTTACAAGGCTATAAAGATACCCTTTCAATTGAACCTGGTGATAAAGCAAAAATTGCCGTTAAGTTTACTGAACCAGGAATATATATGTACCATTGTCATATTTTAGAACATGAAGATAATGGTATGATGGGACAAATTGAAGTGGAATAAGACTTAAACATTTTAATAACAAAGAATGTCTTAATGATTTTTATGAGACGTTTTAGGATATGAGATATAACTTAAAAAGCCAAGAGCATCTTTTATTATAAAAGAGACTCTTGGCTTATTACTTACCGATGATTTGTCATGAAATATAAAGGTTTTATATAAATTATTTGTAAGAGAGTTTAATAATATTTGATTATTAAATAATTTTGTTGATTATTCGACAATTAATTTTGATTGCATGTCGTCATGTCCTTGACCACAAGGAATATTACAATATATTGTATATTCTCCTGGTTTATCAGGCGTAAAAGTTGCTTCACCGTCTCCTTGAATATCAACATCGAATTCATCAATTGCAATTCCGTGGCTTCCATCAGCATTTGATAAATTAATTTTTACTTCATCTCCAGATTGAACGGTGTATTCTGGTTGATTAAATTCAAAATTAGTTGCTGTCACTTCTATCTCACTATTACTATTGGAAGCTGATTCATCTTTTGGTTCGCTAGCTTCGTCGTTACCACCACATGCTGCAAGGATTACAGTTAGACTTAATAAAAGAAAGATTAATAATTTTTTCTTCAAAAACTTACCTCCTATTCCTATTCATAAACTCTCTACAAAATTATTATAGAGACTAAATGTCCATTTTTTATGGAGGAAGTATGTTAAATGTATAATTTAGTGATTAGATTTTGTTTGATGTTTATTTGCGTTAAGAAACCATTTTATTCCAAAATACGTAATAAGCATGACAATAAGTGAGACAATAACAATGAGGATATCTGTCTTTACTTTTACCCATAAGAAAGCAATTAAGACAAGAGCGTCTAATATTAGAGCAGTACTTATTATAAATGGGTTCGCGTCGACATCATTTTTTAATTTTGTGAGCAGTCCCCAATGGATAATCATATCCATAACTAAATATAGAATTGCTCCCATAGATGCGATTCGACTTAAGTCGAATGATACGGTTAATACCATCGCAACTACAACAGTGTAAACAAGGGTGTGTTTTTGAATATCACCTGGCATATGAAAATGACTGTGTGGGATAAGTTTCATATCGGTCAACATCGCTAACATACGCGATACAGAAAAGACACTAACAATAATTCCGGAAATAGTAGCAATAATAGCTACGATAACAGTGAACCAGACGCCGAGTTCACCCAAAGCTGGTTCGGCTGCGGCTGCTAGTGCGTAATTTTGTTTATCAATAATTTCATTCAATGGTAAATTACTAGATACGGTCCATGCGAGTAAAATGTAGACAATAAGACTGATGATAATAGAATAAATAATCGCTCGTCCAACATTTTTATGTGGTTTAACAATTTCTTCACCTTGATTTGTGATCGTTGTAAAACCTTTAAAAGATAAGATTGTTAAGGCGATAGCTGCGATAAAACCCATGACAGGTGTATCTGCAACTTGTGAAGTACTTTGAGCAGGGCTAATTGCGAAGTTTGTTAATAAAAGTCCTGCTCCTGCAAATATAAGTAAGCCGATTATTTTTAATATGGAGAAAAAAGAAGTGAATGTTTGGATGAATTTATTTCCAGAAATATTTACCAAAAATGCTAGTATTAAAAGTCCAACGCCTAAGGCAGGAACCCATAAACTATTTTCTTCTGCATTAAAAAGTTGTAAGGTGTATGTGCCGAAAGTTCTCGCTACGAGACTCTGATTAATAACCATTGAAAAAGTCATCAACATGGCAGCAAAGGCCGCCAAATTACCTTTACCATATGCTCTTACTAAATACATTCCAATACCACCTGCTGAAGGGTAAGTATTGCTTAGTTTTATATATGAATAAGCACTGAACACAGTTACAATACCACCTAAAATAAAAATAAGTGGAAACCATTTTCCACCTAGCTCAGCAACTTGACCCATTAAAGCAAAAATACCTGCACTAATCATGACACCAGTTCCGAGTCCAATTGCACCAAAAAGAGTAATACTATTTTTCTTATAACGAGACATACGAGCCCTCCTCTAAAATAAGTTATTTGTTTATTGTAACAAATAAATATGCAAAAAATGTGCAGATGGAGCATTTATGAATAAAATTTTGATAAATCTCGACAAAATCTGGATAATTTGGAGTTAGTATAAAATGTATCAACGTAAAAAATATTTTTTATGTTAAAATGTATATTAAGAGAGGAGACTTTCAATGAATAATAAATCTGAAGAAAATACTAAAAACGAACATAATCATCACGAAGAGCATCATGAACACGAACACGGAGATCATGAAGGCCACGGACATCACGATCATGGTGATATGGTAAGTGACTTTAAGAAGCGGTTTTTTATATCATTAATTATAACGATACCTATCCTTATTTTATCGCCCATGATTCAAAGTTTTCTCGGAGTCGATTGGCGCTTTGCGAATGACCAATATATTATCTTCGCTTTAGCAACATTTGTCTTCTTTTACGGTGGGTGGCCGTTTATTACAGGTGGAATTAGTGAATTAAAGGATAAGAATCCTGGTATGATGACACTTATCGGCCTTGCGATTACGATTGCGTATGGTTATAGTTCGCTTGTTGTTTTTGGTTGGGAAGGTCAAGATTTGTTTTGGGAGCTAGCAACACTTGTTGATATTATGTTGCTTGGTCATTGGATTGAAATGCGTTCAGTGATGGGTGCCTCAAACGCGCTTGAAAAACTTGTTGAACTCATGCCAAATGAAGCACATAAGCTAGATGAAAATAATAAAGTGGAAGATGTACCAACTTCTGAATTACAAAGTAAAGATCGTGTGCTTGTCAAACCAGGTGAAAAGATACCAGTTGATGGGGTTATTTTAGAAGGGACTTCAACAGTGGATCAATCAATGTTGACTGGTGAATCTGTTCCAGTTGATATTGGCAAAGGTGAAGAGGTCATTGGTGGTTCAATTAATAATGAGGGTTCTTTAACAATTGAAGTGTCAAAAACAGGTGAAGAATCTTATTTATCTCAAGTCATTACATTAGTTAAAGATGCCCAAGAATCAAAATCCAAAACACAGAATTTTACAGACCGTGCAGCAAAATGGCTTTTTTATCTAGCTTTAACTGCAGGGATTTTAACATTAATTGTTTGGTTATCACTAGGTTACTCATTTGATACGTCACTTGAACGCATGGTTACAGTCATGGTTATTACTTGTCCACATGCGCTTGGCTTAGCAGCACCTTTAGTTGTTGCAGTCTCGACAACAATTTCTGCTAAAAATGGTTTACTCATTCGTAACCGGGCAAATTTTGAAGAAGGACGTAATTTAAATGCTGTTATATTTGATAAAACAGGAACACTTACAGAAGGTAAATTTGGTGTGACGAATATTGTGGCAAGTGAAGGGTATACTGAAGATGACGTCTTGCAATATGGCGCAAGTTTAGAACAACAATCTGAACACCCTATTGCTGTAGGCATGGTAAAGTCTGCTGAAGAAAAAGAGTTATCGTTAAAACATATATCAGATTTTCAATCAATCACAGGTAAAGGAATCGAAGGAAGTATTGAAGGTAAAAAAGTCAATGTCGTTAGTCCAGGTTATGTTAATGATTTAGATATGGACTATGATAAAACAGCATTTGAAGCAATGTCTGAAGAAGGAAAAACCGTTGTGTTTGTGCTCGTTGAGAATGAATTAATAGGCATGATTGCTTTAGCAGATATTATTCGTAAGTCGGCCAAAGAAGCAATTTCTACGTTACATGAAAATGGTGTGCATTCGATTATGCTCACAGGTGATAATGAAAAAGTAGCGCATTGGGTTGCCATACAATTAGGCATTGATGAAGTTTATGCGGAAGTTCTGCCAGATCATAAAGCGGAAAAAGTAAAAGAAGTTCAGGCAAAAGGCTGGAAGGTTGCAATGACTGGGGATGGAATTAATGACGCGCCAGCACTTGCAACAGCTGACTTAGGAATTGCAATTGGAGCTGGGACTGATGTGGCGATGGAAACAGCAGACGTGGTTCTTGTTAAAAGTGATCCGAAAGACGTTGTTGCTTTAATGGACTTATCTAAGAAAACGTATCGTAAAATGGTTCAAAATTTATGGTGGGCAACAGGGTATAATATTATTGCTATTCCTATGGCTGCAGGTGTCTTAGCGCCAATTGGGATTGTTTTAAGTCCAGCAGTGGGAGCAGTGCTGATGAGCTTAAGTACGATTATTGTAGCGATTAATGCTAAACTATTAAAAGCATAGAAGTTTAATCTAAATAAGAGTAAAGTAAAAGGAGATGGAAGTAGATTTGAAAATGAAAACATTAATACTTCTTGCATTCACTATCGTTTTTTTAGGTGCGTGTGGAAGCGAGACGAAAGAAGATATAGAAGATATTAAATCATTAGTCCATGATTATACGGTAGATAATTTACAAGCAGAATCAGCATCAATTACTTCAAAAGAACTGATTGTAGATGAAGGTAATAATGAGCAAAAAGTGTACGAACTTCCAGATGAAGAGTTCTTTGTATCTATAGCGCCTTTCATTAACGAAACTCATCCATGTGAGGTTCATAGTTTGACAGGTTGCCAAGGTGAGTTAGTCGAAGAAGATTTTGATGTAGAGATCACTGACTCATCAGGTGAAGTAATTTTGAATGAAACAAAGAAAACAGAAGCAAACGGTTTTATCGATTTATGGCTACCAAGAGATGACACATATATAGTGAAAATTACTCAAAATAATAAAAAAACTGAAGCAAAAATATCCACTTTTGAAGGCGACGATACATGTATTACAACGATGCAATTAAGTTGAATATGGAATAAAAATTAACAACAAACTGCTAATTGATTAGTGGTTTGTTGTTTTATTTTTTATGAGTGTTGGTAAAAAAAAAGTCGGAAAGTAAATTTACTTTCCGACTTAAATTATTCAATTGAATCTATTTATTCTTATTTCTTAATTCTACTCTCCTAATTTTACCTGATGAGGTTTTTGGAAGTGCATCAATAAATTCAATTTCTCTAGGGTATTTATAAGATGCAGTGTGTTTTTTGACATGGTCTTGGATATTTTTAATTAAATTTGTGTCATTTTTATCATTGTCATTTTTTAATACAATAAAAGCTTTAACAACATTACCACGAACTTTATGTGGGCTTGCTACAACAGCACTTTCTTGAACGGCTGAATGACTTTCAATTGCATCTTCTACTTCATGAGGACCAATTGTGTACCCTGAACTAATAATAATATCGTCATTTCTTCCTTCAAACCAAAAATAACCATCTTCATCAATCTCAGCACGGTCACCAGTTACATAATAATTGCCACGTTTTGAAGCATTAGTACGTTCGGGATCTTTATAGTATTCTCTAAATAAAGCAGGACTATCAAGTTTCAGGGCAATGTCCCCGACTTCTCCAATAGGAGCAATATTACCTTTTTCATCAATAATAGTAACTTCATTTCCAGGAGTTGGCTTACCCATTGAACCAGGTCTGAGTTCTGTGTCCTTCATTATGCCTAATAATAATGTGTTTTCGGTTTGTCCATAACCATCGCGCACATCTAAATCAAAAGTATTTTTAAATATCTCGATAACTTCAGGATTTAAAGCTTCTCCAGCTGATAATAAGTTTCGCAGTTTGGGAAAGCTATATTCAGCTAAATTTTCTTCTATAGAAATAAACCTATACTCAGTAGGTGTGCAGCAGAGCACATTAATTTCGTAATCTTGCAATAGTGTTAATATTTTCTGTGGATCAAATCTTCCATTATAAATAAATCCTGTAGCACCAGAGCCTAGTGTTGCTAGAAAAGGGCTCCAAATCCATTTTTGCCACCCTGGTGCAGCCGTTCCCCATACAATATCTCCTTCTTGAATATCAAGCCAACTATCTGCAATTGTTCTTAGGTGTGCATAACCCCATGCATGAGTATGTACCACTCCTTTTGGGTTTCCTGTTGTTCCTGAAGTGTAGGGCAGAAATGCAATATCGTTACTAGTTGTATCAGCAATTTCTAACTTGTCTGAAGCGTCCTTTTTTAAGTCATCTAATAGATCCCAATCATCAACTTTTTTGCCAATAACAAAACGCTTTAATTGATTATATTCATCCAAATCATTGTAAGCGGATACAAATTCATGATAACAAATAACGCCATTTACTTCTCCATGCGTGACTCGGTATTGTAAATCTTCTTTTGTTAACATTTCTGAGCTGGGTATAAGAATGATACCTGTTTTAAGGGCAGCTAAATAAACTTCGTAAGCTTCAAATATACGTGGTACCATGACAAGAATTTTATCACCCTTTTTTAATCCACTATCTAGAAGCACATTACCAACTTGGTTCGTTCTTTGAATGAGTTCAGGGTATGTTAACTCATTTACTTCTCCGTCTTGGCTTTTTAAAATTAATGCTTTTCTTTTTGAGTCGTTAGCGTAACGCTCAATTTCCATAACAATATTATAATTTTTAGGCGAAATTAAATGGTCTATCTTCATTTATACACACTCCCATGTATTTATTGGTGTAATTATAACAAAAAAGATTATTTATACAACCTTTATTTTTTAAGTTATGGTCAATGTCATGTTTTTAAATTATTAAAAAATCATTCACTAAAATTGAATGATAAATATATAAATTGACCGTAATAATACATCTTGACAATTTTTAGGTTCATATGTATGATACGTAGAACGATTGAATTATCTTTGCAAAAGCTCTAGTTCAATCTATATTTATGTCTTTTATGAAAGCGTTATCATTCAGGAGGTGAATCTTAAAGATGGGAATAATGCTAGAGGTAGAAGGTGTATCACTCCAGTTTGGTGGAGTAAAAGCACTTGATAATGTGAGTTATCACATTGAAGAAGGCGAAATCTTTTCATTGATTGGACCTAATGGTGCAGGTAAAACGAGTATGCTAAATTGTATTAGTGGTTTATATCGTCCTTCTACAGGTTCTATTCGATTTAAAGGTAAAGAAGTTTTAAACATAAAACCGTATAATCGTACTTCCTTAGGTATTGCGCGCTCTTTTCAAAATATAGCCTTATTTGCACAAATGTCAGTATTGGATAATTTAAAATTAGGAAGACATACACTGATGAAATCAGGGCCATTAAGTGGTGGTTTTTATTTTGGAAAAGCAGCAAAAGAAGAGATTGAGCACCGAAAAGAAATTGAAAAAGTAATTGAGTTTATGGATTTACAAGACATACGTCATACGCCAGTTGGAACGTTGCCTTACGGTTTACAAAAAAGAGTAGAAGTAGGTCGGGCATTAGCTTTAGGACCAGAATTAATCTTATTAGATGAACCAATGGCAGGTATGAATAATTTAGAAAAGGAAATGATGGCTCGAATTATCCTAGATATGAATGAAATCAAAGGAATTACAGTTGTTTTAATTGAACATGATTTAGGAGTTGTAATGAACTTATCAGATCATATAGCTGTTTTAGATTTTGGTAAGCAAATAGGCTTTGGCACACCAGAAGAAATCCAAAAAAATCCTGATGTTATTAAAGCTTATATTGGAGAAGAAGAAATGAGTTAGAAGAGAGGGACAATTATGATGAATTCAGACCAAACCTTACCTAAACTTTTAGCTAAAAGAGCTACTGAAAATCAACATGATATTGCATTGAGACAAAAAGATTTAGGTATTTGGAATGAAATTACTTGGGGAGAGTACTTTAATAACTCTGAAAGATTAGCAATCGCCTTAGAAAAAGAATTTGAATTTAAAAATGAAGAAACAATAGCACTTATTGGTGAAAACAGACCACAATGGCTATATTCCCAGATGGCTACACAAATATTAGGTGGGATATCCGTAGGAGTGTATCAAGAGTCGTTACCTGAACAATTGGAATATTATTTAAATGACGCAAAAGTGAGAATTGCTATTGTTGAAGACCAAGAACAAGTCGATAAGCTCATAGAAATAGAACATAGAACACCTCTGTTAGAACATATTATATTTTATAATGAGCAAGGAATGGAACATTATGAGCATCCTAAACTAGTTAAATTTAATGAGCTATTAGAAAAAGGAGAATCATTACTTAGAGAAAATAAAAATTTTTTTCGCAACAAAACTGAGCGGTCGCTAGGAAGCGAAAATGCAATCATAGCTTATAGTGCAGCGACAACTGGAAACCCCAAAGGTGCCATGTTGACTTATACAAACTTAATCGCTGCAGCACAACATTTAGATAAAGTAGATGAAGTAAATTATAAAGATGATTATCTATCATTCTTACCACTTGCATGGATCCACGAACAAATATTAAGTATTACGATACCTTTAATCAAGGGATCAATAATTAATTTCCCAGAAAGACCTAGTACTGTTTTATCTGATTTAAGAGAAATTGGACCACATACTTTACTAGCCCCACCCAGAGTTTATCAAACATTAATGTCAAATTTTATTACGAGAATTGAAGGAGCAACATGGTTTAAAAAGAAAATATATAATATGTTTAAAAATTATGGTGATAAAGTTGCAAAGAGTAAATTAAACGGTGAAACACTATCAGGAATGGATAAGTTCATGTTTAAACTTGGAGACTTTTTAATTTTTAGCGCCATAAGAGATCATTTTGGACTTGCTAGAATTAAACGAGCATATATCGCAGGCGCATCATTAAATAGTGAAGTGTATTATTTTTACCATAGTATGGGTGTGAATTTAAAACAAACATACGGTGGTACAGAACTTGCGGGAATTGCATTCGTTCAGGAAGATGATGGTATCCAAATAGATAGTTCTGGTAAACCATTACCTAATACAGAAGTCAAAATTGATGAGGATAATGAAATCTTTGTCAGAAATCCAGCAATTTTTGCACATTATTTAAATCCAGAAGATGAAAAAGGAGTTTCTGATGGCTGGTTATCGCTGGGAGACTGTGGTTATATCGCTGAAGATGGTCAATTAGTTATCCTAGATCGTAAAGAAGATATAATTAGAGTTGTCGATAATGAACCTGTGTACCCAACAGCTGTTGAGAATAAATTAAAAGTTAGTCCTTATATACAAGAAGCAATTATATTCGGAAAAGATCGGCCTTATTTAACTGCAATATTAAATATAGATATGACGAGTGTAGGTAGATGGGCTGACAGAGAGCAACTTGTTTATACTTCGTATTCAGATTTATCTAGAAATAAAAAGATTATTGAATTAATCAGCAATGAAGTCAGAAAATTAATGGAAGACTTACCTAGTTATAAAAAAGTGAAACGTTTCGTTATTTTACATCATCAATTTAATGCAGATGATGGTGAGTTAACGCGAACATTAAAAGTTAGAAGGAAATTTATCAAAGAGAAATATCAAGCACTTATTGAATCAATATACAAAAATGAAGAATATATTGATATGTCAGAAGGTAATGAAGATTTCACTAAAGAAAAAATCGAATTACAAGTCATTGATTTAGAATCAAAGCACGAGGGGGTAGCATAATTAATGACATTCTTTATACAATTACTTGTAACTGGAATTGTTGTAGGCTCAATCTATGGGCTTGTAGCTTTAGGTTTTGTTCTTATTTATAGGGCAAGTGATGCGTTAAATTTAGCTAATGGTGAGTTCGTTTTGATTGGTGCGTATATTTGTTTAACAGTAATGACTGTTTATGAGATACCATTCGTTTTTGCACTTCTCATTACACTGGCGTTTAGTGCAGTGCTAGGACTAGTAGTTGAACGAATTATTCTTAGGCCATTACAAAATGCGCCTGTCATTTCAGTTATTATGGCAACTATAGGATTATCTAGTTTACTAGGTGGTGCTGTTCATATGATTTGGGGGACACAACCTAGATCTTTTCCTCCAATCTTTCCGCCGACACCTATAGAAGTTTCTGGAGTAATTATTGCACCAGTTTATCTTTATTCATTCATTATTGTTATGGTGTTATTAATTTTATTCTCACTTTTTTTCAAGTTTTCAAAAATGGGTATTGCTATGCGTGCTGTAGCAGATGACCAGCAAGCAGCTTTATCTATGGGAATTAATGTGAATACAGTTTATGCAATGACATGGACTATAGCTGCTGTTGTAGCTGCAGTTGGAGGTATTTTATTAGGTAATATCAATGGAGTTAGTGGTTCAATGGCTACCATAGGTTTAACTGTTTTACCCGTTGTAATTCTAGGAGGGCTTGATAGTATTTTAGGGGCTATTTTAGGCGGATTTATTATCGGAATATTACAAAATCTTGCTGGGGGTTATTTAGATCCTCTTGTCGGAGGCGGGCTAAAAGAAGTCGTACCGTTTATAATTATTGTACTTATTCTAATGGTCAAACCGTATGGGCTATTTGGTAAAGGCGGAATAGAAAGGGTGTGAAGCGATTGCGTAATCCGTTTGTTGCAGAAAGTGGAACATATAAAACGACCTATAGAAAAGATATGAAATTATTTAGAACTAAAAGAAAAATGATTTGGATAACAATTCTTATACTGCTTGTTTTACTACTACCCATATTTGCATCGAATTATGCTATAGGTCTTTTAACATTATGTGCAATTGCTTCTATTGGAGCAATTGGTCTCAATATTTTAACAGGATTTACTGGTCAAATTTCAATCGGTGTTGGTGCGTTTTTAGGGGTAGGAGGTTATACAGCAGCAATTTTAACATCAACTGTTGGTCTAAGTTTCTGGATAGCATTACCTTTAGCAGGTGTAGGTACAGCAATTGTTGGTGGATTGTTTGGAATTCCTTCACTTCGTTTAAAAGGTTTATACTTAGCAATCGCTACACTGGCTGCACAGGTTGTTATTTTATTTGTTATTTCTCGGTGGACAAGTTTAACAAATGGAACTGCAGGGATGACATTAAAAAGACCCGCAATTGGTGACTTTTCTTTTACCTCAAATACAAGTTATTACTATTTGACAATAGTCATCCTTATTTTAACAACTTTATACGCAACAAATTTAATCCGAACACGTACAGGTCGAGCATTTTTAGCGGTTCGTGATCGAGATATGGCAGCTCAAATAATGGGAATTAATTTATTTAGTTATAAAGTAATGGCTTTTGCAATAAGCTCTTTCTTTATTGGAATTTCAGGAGCACTGCTCGCACATTATACGATGATTGTTAGTCCTGAATTTTATAGTGTTCAAGTATCTATTGAGTATTTAGCAATGATTTTAGTAGGTGGTTTAGGTAGTGTCTTTGGATCTATTTTAGGGGCTTTGTTTATTACATTATTACCAGTAGGACTTGATGGTTTAATAAGTTATATGTCAAGTTACTTACCGAATTTAAACCAAGTATTGTCTTCATTTAAAGAACTGGTATTTGGACTAGTTATTATTCTGTTCTTAATATTTGAACCAGGTGGATTAGCTCAAATTTGGACGAATGTAAAAACTTATTTTAGATTGTGGCCGTTTTCACACTAATATTTGAAGTTTAGAAGCCATTTAGAATTCATTAATAATAATATACGAGGAGGAATAAAAATGAAGAGTAAACAGAAAAAGATATTAGGATTTTTCGTCAGTCTTATCTTATTAATGGTTTTAACAGCTTGTGGTGGTGGGAATGAAGAAGCAGATGAAGCAAAAGCTGAAGATAAAGTAGAAGTAGATCCAAATGATAGAGTAGTCAAAATAGGATCACTTTGGGATATTACGGGAGGCTCAGGGGATACTGGGACACCTTATTCAGAAGGACAGACAGCTTACTTTAAGCATTTGCAAAAAGAGGGCGGGATTGAGGGTATACATATTGATCATTCAGGTGAAGATTATGGTTATGAAATGAGTGACGCTCAAAGAACTTACCAATCATTCCGAGATCGCGATAATGCAGTAGGTATTTTAGGTTGGGGTACTGGTGATACAGAAGCAATGCGTGAGCAAGTAACAGCAGATGAGATGCCTTATATTTCAGCATCTTATTCAGAAGCATTAAATAATCCAGAAGAAAATCCGTATAACTTTTTTGTAGCAGCATCTTATTCTGATCAGGGAAGAATGGTCTTAAACTGGATTAAAGAAAATCATGAGGGCGATGATCCGACTTTTGCTTTAGTTTATGGGGATAATGGTTTTGGTCATTCACCTATTGAAGATACAATAAAATATTCTGAAGAAATTGGTGTCGAGCATGTAGGTGACTTTATTGTTGAACTCGATGCAACAGAAGCACAATCACAAATGCTAAACTTACAGAAAAAAGATCCTGATTATGTTATTATCCAAGAAACATGGGGTGCGACAGCAGTAGTATTACGAGAAGCTCAGACATTAGGAATTGATGCTCAGTTTATTGGATTAAACCAAGCAGTAGGTGAAGGTTTAATTGAGCAAGCTGGAGCAGATGTAACAGAAGGCTTTATGGGAACACTTACACATGCTCTACCTTATGAAGATGTTGAAGGAATGGAAGAATATAAAAATTATTTAGAAGGTGAAGGAAAGTCGATCGAAGATATTAATATGCAACATGTAGCAGGTTGGGTTTCGGCAAAAGTAATGGCAGAAGGTA
Organism: Pseudogracilibacillus sp.; assembly: GCA_035301645.1. GTDB lineage: Bacteria > Bacillota > Bacilli > Bacillales > Amphibacillaceae > Pseudogracilibacillus. The sequence goes on from DATGTX010000035.1 coordinate 20,999, forward strand.
TTCGTATTGCATCTGAAAATACAGAAGAAGATCTTACAGGTGCTGATATTAAAGAAGCACTTGAATCAATGGGAGATTTTGATTTAGGAGGATTAGCAGCACCAGTAGGCTTTGATGCTGAAGATCATGCTGGAACAGACGAAGCAAGACTGGGGAAAGTTACTGATGGTAAGTGGGAAGCATTTACCGATTACAATAGTGCTGATTAATATATAAAAATGAAGGAAGTACAACAAACTGTACTTCTTTCGTTTTTATAAAATGTTGAAAAGGAGAGAAGCCATGCTGAAAGTAAATAATGTAGAAGCTGTTTATGACCGAATTATTTTAGCTTTAAAGGGTGTATCCCTTCATGTACCTGAGGGGAAAATTGTTGCATTATTAGGAAGTAATGGCGCCGGTAAATCAACTACTTTGAAATGTATTTCTGGATTACTTGCAGGAGAGGGCGGAGAAGTTACCGATGGACAAATTCAATTTGAGGGTGAAATAACGAATACTTCCACACCAGATAAGATAGTAAGAAATGGGATCTTTCATTGCATGGAAGGTAGACGAGTATTTCCTCACTTAACTGTCGAAGATAACTTAATGGCAGGTGCTTTTACACGTAAAGACCGTCGTAACTTAAGTAAAGATTTAGAACAAATATATGAGTATTTTCCAAGGATTAAAGAATTATTAAATAGGCATGCTGGCTTATTATCTGGTGGAGAGCAACAAATGTTAGCAATTGGCCGAGGGCTTATGGCAAAACCTAAGTTGTTATTGCTTGATGAACCATCACTTGGAATTGCTCCATTACTTGTTGAAGAAATATTTAAAAACATTAAACAAATTAATAAAGATGAAGGCTTATCTATATTAGTTGTTGAACAAAATGCTAATGTGGCTTTAGGAATTGCTGACTATGGATATATCATGGAAGATGGTCGTATTGTTATGCAAGGAGAAGTCGATAGTTTACTTTCTAATGAAGAAGTACGTGAGCATTATTTAGGGATTGGAAAAGAAGAAGTTACGAATTATCGTGAAGTTAAAATGTATAAAAGGCGTAAAAGAACAGTTTGGTAAACAAATAAAATAACAGAATCAAAAATTAACAACAAGCTGCTAATTGGTTAGTGGTTTGTTGTTTTATTTTGTATGAGTGTTGGTATAATCAAGATAAGGTTATTATGGAATTAAAGCTTTCGTTAGTTGCATATATTAGAGAGACATTTAAAATGAGGAGGATATATATGGAATTAGATTTAATTTGGATTGGATTAGGTATTGCGATAGCGGGCTATTTTATTGGTGATGGCTTGAAGAATTTTAAAAATCCAAATGCTAAAGGGCTTGGTGATATTTTTGATGAGGATGATAAACATGAACTGATTAAAGATAGTGATGTGCATTATTTTATCGGCATCTCAAAAGAAGATGCGAAACATTTAATCGATGAGCATCCAGAGATACCACATCTGTTAATAAATGATCAAGTGTATTATCCTAAAGCAAAATTGCGTGAGTGGTTAAAAGATTTAGGTACCCGGTAAATAGTATAGAGCAAACTCTTTATACTACCGCAAATAGAATATATTTGCTTGCCGCGGGCGTCTCACATCTTCTATTTGTTTATATTTCATGTGAAATTTACTTAATGTATAATAACTAAAATCTTCTAAAATAAGGAGCTAAGCGATGAATAAAATTATGATTATTGAAGATGACCCTAAAATAGCAGATTATCTAGCGACTTACCTTGAAAAATATAATTATCAAGTCACGGTGGTCGAGGAGTTTGATAAGATTATCGACATTTTTCAGTCAGCTAAGCCTGATCTTGTTTTATTAGATGTTAATTTACCATATTATGATGGGTTTTATTGGTGTCGCCAAATACGAAAAGAATCCATTTGTCCGGTGATCTTTATTTCGGCAAGAACAGGAGAGATGGACCAAGTCATGGCGATTGAAAATGGTGGTGATGATTATATTACTAAGCCGTTTTCACCTGATTTAATTATCGCCAAAATACGCAGCCAACTTAGACGTGCATATGGTGAATATGCAGGAGGCCAGCAAGAACGGGTACTTGATTTACATCAGTTAAAACTTTTTCCTGAACGACAAGAATTAACTTTTGAGGATAAAGTTACTTTACTAACAAAAAACGAGACGAATATCATTGGAATGTTAATTGATCGTTATCCAAAAGTTACGGGCAGAGAGGATTTACTGGAGAGATTATGGGATGACCAAACGTTTGTCGATGAAAATACGCTTAATGTCAATATGACACGCGTGCGTAAAAAGTTTCAAGAGCTTGGTATTAAAGGAGCGATTGAAACGATGCGCGGATCAGGTTACCGATTGAAAATGACTTGGTTGGATGCAGAATGAAATTATTTTTAAAAGAACATACTGGTTTTATTTTACTTCAATGTATCCAACTTATCCTATTTTCTTTAATCATTTATTTGAGCGGCTTTGATCAATTAGCTACGCTTTTATATGGTTTATTAATTAGTGTGTTTTTATTAGTTTGCTATCTGACGTATTATTATTATACGCGCCGTCATCTGTATAAAAAATTGTCTGAGCGGACGACTGATTTACAACAATTATTAGAAAAAACAGATCCAACACCATTCAGTGAAGCGTTTGACGATTTAATGAAAAATCATTATCAGCTTTTGATGGCTCAATTAAAAAGTATCGAAGCGGATCAAGCAAATCATTTAAAATTCATTGATAGATGGGTTCACCAAATGAAAACACCGCTGTCTGTGATTGATTTAATAGCAAAAGAGTTAGATGAGCCTGAATCTTCCAATATTCGAGAAGAAAATGAGCGACTCAAAAACGGGTTAAACACTGTTCTCTATATGGCACGCATGCGTACAGTTCAAGAAGATTTTCAAATTAAACCTGTTCAATTAGAGAAACTTATTCAAACAGTTAATCAAGAAAATAAACGATTTTTTATTCGTAATAATGTGTACCCTCATCTGACATCTAATCAAGACACTCACACAGTTGAAACGGATGAAAAGTGGCTATTTTTTATTTTAGAACAGTTATTACATAATGCAGTTAAATATACAGCTAAGCGGAGCACACGTGTTGATATAGCGATTTATCAAGTGGCAGAGAAAACCATTTTAGAAGTGACTGATTATGGCATTGGCATTCCTGAACATGATATTAAAAGAATCTTCCAAGCCTTTTATACGGGAGACAGGGGACGGGAATTTCGTGAATCAACTGGAATGGGACTTTATTTAGCAAAAGAAGTCGCAGATTATTTAGGTCATGAATTAAAAGTTACCTCAATTATTGATGAAGGCACGACTTTTACCATTACTTTTACTACTTGACACTTGATTAAAATTCCTTATCTTACAAAGATGTAAGCCTCCTGAAAGGAAAATCAATCGTTAGAAATGCAGTTGGCGTTTAATATAGGTTTATACTATTCAACATATGGAGGAAGATAACGATGCTTCAAGTGAAAAAGGTCAGTAAAATATATGAAGGTAAGCTTGCTTATCAAGCATTAACAGATATTAATTTGGACGTGGAAAAGGGTGAGTTTGTTGGTGTGATGGGTCCTTCAGGAAGTGGTAAAACGACTTTACTCAATCTTATTGCGACCATTGATGAGCCGACTACAGGAGAGATTTTAATCGAAAATAATAATCCTTATCAGCTTAATCGCAATGAGTTGGCTATATTTCGTCGTCGTTCGCTTGGCTTTGTGTTTCAAGATTTTAATTTACTTCAAACCTTGACTGTTAAAGAAAATATAGTGTTACCTTTAACGTTAGATGGGAAAAGTGTTAAAGAAATGGAAGCTAAGGCTGAAGAAGTTGCGCAAACGCTTGGTATCCTTGAAATTATGGATAAACGTACGTATGAAATTTCAGGTGGACAAGCGCAACGTGCAGCGATTGCTCGGGCGATGATTCATCACCCGAAACTGTTGCTTGCCGATGAACCAACAGGGAATCTTGATTCCAAAGCTTCAAAAGATGTGATGGAAATGCTACTTAAACTTAATAAAGAAGAACAAGCAACAATGCTACTGGTGACACATGATCCCCAGGCTGCAAGCTATTGTGACCGGATTGTTTTTATTCGTGATGGTCAATTTTATTCAGAAATTCATCAGGGAGATAATCGGAAAGCTTTTTTCCAAAAAATCATTGATACTCTTTCTTTTTTAGGAGGGGATGACCATGACTTTTCGTCAGTTCGTGATTAACAATGTGACGCGGAATAAACGGTTATATGCAGCTTATTCTTTAAGTAGTATGTTTTCCGTAATGGTCTTCTTTACTTTTGCTATGTTTGCTTTCCATCCTGCGTTCGGCGATGGAGGAATAAACAAAAATGCTCTTTTTGGAATGGCGGTAGCTGGCGGGATCATTTATATCTTTTCTTTTTTCTTTGTTCTTTATTCAATGGGCTCGTTCTTACAATCGCGAAAAAAAGAATTTGGCTTACTGATGATGCAAGGCATGTCCATGCGACAAATTCGTTTAATGGTCTTTCAAGAAAATATGTTTATCGGCGGATTTGCAACGGTATTTGGAATTTTAATCGGTACTTTATTTGCGAAACTTATCTTATTAATTGCTGAAAATGTCTTAGTGATTGAACAAGCACTCTATTTTTATTTTCCATTAGAGGCAATCCTAATCACTTTTGTGTCATTTATTGTCTTATTTTTAATTATTTCATTTTTTGTGACTTTTATTCTTCGGTCGAAAAAATTATCCGAATTAATTAAAGCAAACGAGCAACCTAAAACTGAACCTAAAGCTTCAGTGTTTTTAACAGTACTAGCGATTATTTTATTAGCCGGCGGTTACCTAACTGCTTTATGGGCAAAAGGTGAATTCGTTATTATGGTTATGATTCCAGTGATTTTTATCGTGACGATTGGCACATACTTTTTATTTACGCAATTAAGTGTGTTTTTAATCAACACTTTGAAAAAACGGAAAAAGTTATTTTGGAAGCAGACTAATCTTATTTTATTATCGGATTTATCTTTTCGGATGAAAGATAATGCGCGAACTTTTTTCATGGTCGCAATTATTTCAACCGTCGCATTTAGTGCAATAGGTACATTATTCGGCTTTCAAACTTATTTAACGAGTGGCATGAAACAAGCGAATCCCTTCTCGTTTAATTATTATGGAACTGAAGACTCAGACGAGGAAATGACACGCGATATTGTGACTGTTAATCAACTGCTTAAAGAGCATGATATCGAAGCTAGCCAACTCACAACCGAGCTTGAGTACTATGAAACCATGGATGACAGTCAAACACTCATTGCTAGTGAGTCAATGTATAATGAATTTGCTGATTTATTAGGCGAAAAAAAGCTTGATTTAGAGGCAGATGAAGTGATTGGTGTGGAATACAGTGAAGCG
>DATGTX010000036.1:0-16963 GCA_035301645.1 Pseudogracilibacillus sp.
AAGTCGCACTCAGAAGAAACAACATACCTAGGAAGTCTCTAAATTACAAAACACCTACTGAGTGTTTCATGGATCATGTGGAGCAATATTTAGACGAAAGCATAATGTCTCGCTTAATTTGACAAACTAAAAATTAAAAAATGAGGAGGCAAGAAAAGTTGAATAAAGACGTAAAATACATATATGATTCAAGAGGTTTTGGCACACTGTTTATTGATCGTGCTGATAAGAAGAATGCAATATCAAGTAGGGTAGCTGAAGATTTAAATAATTTAATTGATCAAATTTCAGTAGATGAAATTAATTTTTTAGTCTTGAATAGTGCAGATAGCAATGTATTTTGTGCAGGTGGCGATTTGAATGAATTACATGGTGAATTGACTGAAGATGAAGCTTATGAAGATTTAAAACCGATGAAAGAATTTCTCTTTAAGTTAGCTACATTCCCACTTCCAACGATTGCTTTATTACATGGGATTGCGCTAGGCGGTGGATGTGAATTAGCAACAGCATGTGATTTTAGAATAGCTAAAGAAGATACACGTTTTGGATTTGTACAAGCAAATTTAGGTATCTTACCAGGTTGGGGAGGCGGGGCATTACTTTATGAAAAAGTGGCTCCCACATTTGCGTACAAATGGCTAATTGATGCAGCAATGTATAGTGCAACATATTTAGAAGAAAATAATTGGCTTCATAGAATTGTACCGAAAGATGAATGGGATGAAGACAGATTAATTGAAACATACTTAACAAGATCTCATGGACAAATGCTACATCTGAAAAGTCAGTATTTAGAAAAAATTGATCAAGCAAAAATATATAAAAACATGGACTTGGAATCTCAAAGATCTGCAAGTTTATGGGAATCAGAAGAACATATAGCAGCCGTAGCTACTTTTTTAAACAAATAAGCACAAAAAAAGAAGCAATTAGATTGCTTCTTTTTTGTGGCAATTAATCTACTTGCTCTACACCGCGAGGCATCCAAATATACGGATTCTCTCCAAGATCTCTTTCCATATTATAAGATGCTTTTTCAAAGCCCATATGGTCCCAAAAACCATGAGAATCAATCAGTGGATTTGTTTTAATCGGTAATTCGAAACTTTTTGCATAATCAACAAGTAAACGGGCATAATTTTTACCACGATATTCAGGTAATACTTCAAGCTTCCAAAGCACTAGATAGTCTTGCGGGGGATCAAAGTAATTATCAAATTTAGCAGAACGTTCATACAAACTCATTCTAGCTACTAATGTTGCACCATAATAAATCCCGTAAAAAGGAGATTCACTATCGTTTTCAACAAGATTATTTTCTAAGTCTTCATGCATTGATAATTCTTGGACACCATATTCTTGGAAACTTTTAAAATCCTCTAATGTTTTATAATTAATTAACAATCTTTGTACTTGAACATCTGACATAAAGATCTATCCTTTCCAAAATATATTATTTATCTCTCTCTATATATATTTACATTATAGTATAAACTAGACTAGAATGAAATGAGATAGTTGTTTTATCTGGAATATAAATGAATATAGGTGATAAATTATGAAAATATCAATTGTAGGTGCTGGGTCGTTAGGTTTATTGTATGGTTATTATTTAGCTGGTGAGCATGAAGTTACCTATTACATTAGAAATGAAGCACAAATTGATGAAATTAATACATATGGAATTTCTATGATTGGACATTCGATCAATAAGCAAGTAAAGGCTAGACCAATCAATGAATTTGCCTCGAACGATTTGGTAATTATTGCATTAAAACAAACTCATATACCAAAATTTATACAAGATAATCATTTGAAATTAAAAAATCACTTAATCCTGTTTTTACAAAATGGTTTAGAACATATTACTTATATAAAAAAATATGATTTACAAGCAATCATTGCGATTGTTGAGCATGGTGCATTAAAAGTTGGTCCTCAGAAAGTGAATCACTTAGGACAAGGAGCTACTAAAATTTCTCCTTATGGTAAATTAACACATGAATCAATAAAAAAAATTGAAGAAATAAAGCAAGAAAATTTAAATTTTATTTATTTCGATGATTGGCAAAAGATCGCTTATGAAAAACTTGTAATAAATGCTGTAATTAATCCCTTAACTGCACTTTTTAATGTTTCCAATGGTGAAATTTTAAATAATTCATATTTAAAAAGTTTAGGCCAAGCATTATGCAAAGAAACATCAGAAATTCTTAAATTAAACTATAATGAGCAATGGTATAATGTAAAAAGAGTTTGCACTTTAACAAGTCAGAATACCTCTTCTATGAGACTAGATATATTATCTAATCAAAAAACTGAAATAGATGCTATAATTGGTTATTTACTAAGACAAACAGGAGTTAATTATCCTAAGCTAGAATTTGTTTATCAAAGTATAAAAGCTTTAGAAGAAAGAGGCGCTAAGAATGACTAGTATATTTGTTGAAAATTGGAAGGCACTTTTATATGGCATACCTTTTTTAGTAACTTATCTTATTTATAGATTTGAATACCGTAAAAAAGGTGTTAAAAAAATCGCAGCACATCAATCAATTACATATTCTACATTATTTTATATATTGGGGGCTCTTTATCTCATTCATAAAATGTTTGAGAGCTATTTTATTGGTTATATTTTGATAGGGCTTATTTTGTTATTAGGATTAATATTAATAAACCAATGGAAAAATGATAATGAAGTCATTCTTTTAAAAGGAATTAAAAAAATGTGGCGATATTGCTTTTTAGTTTTTTTTATGAGTTATTTCTTTTTACTAATTTATCATTTAGGTAAATTTATTTATAAAACATTTATTTGATAAACAAAAAGTATGAAATGAAAATAGATATAAAGTACAATAAGGCAAACACATATAAAAAAAGGAGTATGATCGATGAAAATCGACACGATCCACTTAAATCATAATAAATTTGTAAATGATTATCGTAATCAAACAGATAAATTAAAAGCTTACTTTGAATATAATCCATTTATGAGTTATAAAAAACGTTTAACTTATTTGGATAAAAGTAATTACCAGCGTAAAGAACTTGCCTCGATTTTAGAGAAAATGAATAATAATTGGGGTTCTGATGGTACAACATTAAAAAATATTGAGCGTTTAAAATCGGATAATGCTGTAGTAGTTATAGGCGGACAACAAGCCGGTTTACTTACGGGGCCATTATATTCTGTAAATAAAGTTATCTCGATTATTCAATTGGCAAAAGAGCAAGAAGCTGAATTAAATAGACCTGTTATTCCAGTATTTTGGATTGCAGGTGAAGACCATGATTTTGATGAAATAAACCATGTTAATATGAGAACTAAAACAGGCTTAAAAAAGCGAACAATTCAGCAAATACCAAAGTTTAAAAAGTCAGTTAGTCAAATAGACCTTGATTCAAATTTAACAAAAGAGTGGTTAACAGATATCTTTTTAGAACTAGAAGAATCGACTCATTCTAAGATAATTTATGAAGAATTATTAAATATTTTGAACGAGTCTAAAACATATGTAGACTTTTTTGCTCGTTTAATAAATAAACTCTTTCCTAAATCAGGACTAGTTTTAGTTGATTCAGCAGATGCCTCATTAAGAAGCATCGAATCAAAATACTTCATTAAATTAATTGAACATCAGGAATCAATTGCAAAAACAGTTAGCAAAACGATAAAATCATTGCAAGAACAAGATTACTCTATTTCATTAGAAGCAGAAGAGAATGAAGGTCATCTTTTTTATCATGACGATTATGGAGAACGTATTTTATTAAGTCGTACTGAATCAGGTATGTGGCAAGGGAAAAGTAATCACATCGAATTTACTTCGGAAGCGCTCATCCAAATCGCAGAAAAGACCCCTAGTCGATTAAGCAATAACGTGGTTACAAGACCTTTAATGCAAGAGTGGTTATTCCCTACATTAGCTTTTGTTGGAGGATATGGTGAAATAAGTTATTGGGCGAGTCTAAAAGAAGCTTTTAAAGAGCTCAATTTAGAAATGCCACCTGTCGTACCGAGATATTCATTGACTTACATCCCCAAAAAAATTAATGATGTATTAAACAAAAAAGATATTGATATATCACAGGCAATAAATCATGGGGTTAGTGACTTAAAGTTAAATTGGTTAAGCAATCAATCTACTCCACCTATTGAACTATTAATTGATGAAATGAATATAGGCATCGAAGCACTTCATCAACCGATACAAAAAGTAGCATCAAATCTAGGTGAAGATCTTCAACATTTAGCTGAAACCAATCTTGCGAAAATTATTAAGACAACTGAGTTTTTAGAAAAACGGTTATTAAGAGAAGTAAAGTATAAATATAAAAAAGAGATTAATGATTATGATTTAATAACTGATTATTTATGTCCTGATAATGGACTTCAAGAAAGAATTTTTAATCCATTATTTTTGATAAATAATTATGGATTTGACTTTATTAAAGAAATAACAGAAACACCACTTTCGTTCAAAAAAGATCACTTTGTCATATATTTATAAATCAAAAACAGTCCAATTTGGGGCTGTTTTTTTTATGTTTATAAGTAGAAAAACAGAAGAGTTGCCATCAAGATAAGAACACTTGTACGCCTTTAGTATCAACTGTTTGATGATAAGTTAACGTATAGAAAATAATATTAAAATAAAGTGGTGAATTGTGGTAGGTTGTGGTAAGATTATTTTAGGAAGTGGTGAATGATTATGTTTATGGGAGAGTATGAACACAACTTAGATGCCAAGGGACGTGTAATTGTCCCCGCAAAATTCAGAGAAGGCCTAGGGGATAAGTTTGTTATCACCCGTGGGCTTGATAAGTGTTTATTTGCATACCCATTAGACGAATGGAAAATTCTTGAAGAAAAACTAAAGAAACTTCCACTTACTAAGAAAGATGCTCGTGCATTCACTCGTTTTTTCTTTTCAGGAGCAGTTGAATGTGAAATTGATAAGCAAGGTAGGGTTAATCTACCACCACCACTTAGAACATATTCAAAATTAGAAAAAGAATGTGTGATTATTGGCGTTTCAGAACGCATTGAAATTTGGTCTAAAGATATTTGGGAAGATTATTTCGTAGAATCAGAAGAATCATTTAGTGATATTGCAGAAAATTTAATGGATTTTGATATATAAAATGTTTATAAAAGAAAAGGTGAGTATATGTTTAACCATGAAAGTGTCTTAAAAACTGAATTAGTAAACAGTATTAAAGTAAAGCCAACAGGTGTTTATGTGGATTGTACCTTAGGAGGTGCAGGACACGCAAAAGAGATTGCTAGTCAGTTGAATGAAGACGGTATGCTCATCGGATTTGATCAAGACAAAATAGCGTTAGATGCAGCTAGAAAAAACCTTGAAGGTATGCCAGGGAAAAAACTTTTAATTCACGCTAACTTCAATCAACTAAAAGAAAAATTAATTGAAAATAATATTAATCATATAGATGGAATTATCTTTGACTTAGGTGTCTCTTCACCACAATTAGACGATGGAGAACGTGGTTTTAGCTATCGATATGATTCTAAATTAGATATGCGAATGGACCAAACGAGTGATCTGACAGCTCATAAAATTGTTAATTCTTGGCCATATGAAGATTTAGTTAGAATTATGTTTACATATGGAGAAGAGAAGTTTTCTAAGCAAATAGCAAGACATATAGAAAAAGCCCGTGAAAACAAAGAAATTGAAACTACTTTTGAACTTGTTGAATTAATAAAAGATGCAATACCAGCTCCAGCTAGAAGATCAGGTGGACATCCAGCAAAAAGAACTTTCCAAGCAATTCGAATTGCTGTAAATGATGAGCTGAATTCATTTAATAGTGCTCTACATCAAGCAGCAGAATTAATTTCAGTAGAAGGCAGAATTGCTGTTATAACATTTCATTCTTTAGAAGATAGAATATGTAAACAGGCATTTAAGAAATGGACAACGCAGAAACCAGTACCCCGTGGAATGCCAATTATCCCAGAAGGTTTTGAAGCGCCATTTAAATTGATTACTAGAAAGCCAATTTTACCTACTGATGAAGAGATAAAAGAAAATAAACGATCACGTTCAGCAATGTTAAGAATAGTTGAAAAAGAATCTGAATGGGATAACTGGTTTACATATGAAGAAGGGTGGAGAAAATAATGAGCACAAGCGAAGCTAAAAAGTTGAATGCTACTCCGAAAACAACAGAGATAAATAATAGACAAACTGATCACGAAAAAGTACATATTAAAGTAACGCAAAGTGGTAAAATTACCAAAGGCGAAAGATACATATATACATTTTTTAGTATTATTTTAATATTATTTACTACTTATATAGTTTTTTATTCTTCACAAACAGATACTTTAAATAGAGAATTTCAATCATATGAAGAAACGGTTTCAAATCAACAATTTATCAATGAAGGACTTACTTTTGAAGTTAAAGAATTAAGCCGACCTGAAAGAATTACAAAAATAGCCAAAGATAAAGGATTAAAAATCCAAGATGCACAAGTTAAGAAAGTTAATCGAGTACAAGAATAAGCAGGTGTAGCCAAATGGATAAAAAAGCTAACTCACGAAAAATGATAATATTTTTCTTTATTATTTTTTCAATTATATTTGTGGCTGTAACTGGTAGATTCCTTTATATTCAAGCCAAAGGCGAAGTTAACAATGTATCACTTAAAGATTGGGCAACGGACAAAAGAGAGGTAAGCTACCCCTTAAAAGCAGAGCGTGGTAAAATATATGATGATACAGGCGTCATGCTAGCTTATGACAGACCTGTCTTTCGTATATATGCTGTCATTGATCCTGGATATTCTAAAAACAAGGAAAAAACATTGCACGTTAAAGATTCAAAGAAAACCATCAAAGCTCTTGCAAAATATCTAGATATTGATGAAAAAAAAGCAGAAAAAAGACTCTCAGAAGCAATTAAAAAAAATGAAGATTTACCAGAAGATGAACGTCAATTTCAAATTGAATTCGGTAATGAGGGTAAAAACATTTCCCAAATAACTAAAAATGAAATCGAAGAAGCGAATATTCCAGGTATTTACTTTATTGAAGACGCGATAAGATATTATCCGAATGGAATCTTTGCTTCCCACATATTAGGTTTTGCCCGTCCATCAGAAGATTCAGAGGACGAAGAGATACATGGAGTAGTAGGGATGGAAAAAGTTAAAGACGACTTTTTAAAAGGAAAGGATGGATATATTTCTTTTCATCGTGATAAATTTAATAAAAAGTTATTAAATTCAAATGAAGTAATCAGTGAACCAGAAGATGGAAATGATATATATTTAACAATAGATCAAAAAGTACAGACTTTATTAGAAGATGTTCTAACAGATGTCGAGAAAAGTCATAATCCTAAGAAAATCACAGCTACAATTATGAATCCTAAAACTGGTGAAATAGTCGCTATGAGTAATAGACCGAGTTATAATCCTAATCAACCAGAAGACGTTAAAAATTGGTATAATGATATCGTTTCTACGCCTGTTGAACCAGGGTCGACAGTTAAAATGTTTACTTGGGCAGCAGCGATAGATGCAGGCGTTTATAATGGTTCTGATACATACAAATCTGGAAAGTATCAAATAAACCCGCGCATTCAAGCGATTAATGATCATAATGGTGGAAAAGGTTGGGGTACGATTAGTTATGATGAAGGTTTTAGAAGATCATCTAACGTGGCAGCAGCAAAAATAGCTTGGGAAACTTTAGGTTCTGAAAAGTATCTGGAGTATTTGAAAGCATTTGATTTTGATAAAAAAACTGAAATAGATTTACCAAGCGAAGTAGCGGGAGAAATTTTATATAATTATCCTCTCGAAAAAATCACAACAGCTTTTGGTCATGGAGGTACTATGACACCTATTCAACAATTAAAAGCTGCAACAGCCATTGCAAATGACGGAAAAATGATGAAACCTTATGTAATTAAAAAGATAATGAATCCACAGTCAAAAGAAGTTTTAGAAGAACACGAACCTGAATTAGTAGGCGAACCTATTTCAAAAGAAGCTGCAGATCAAGTATTAGGATTACTAGGTGAGGTAGTGAATGAAAAACATGGAACAGGAAAGAATTTCCAAATAGAAGATTACACTGTCGGAGGTAAGACGGGAACAGCACAAATGCCCAATCCTGACGGCGGGGGTTATTTAACTGGTAAAGAAAATTACGTGTTTTCATTTTTAGGTATGGTACCTAAAGACGATCCAGAACTCATTATGCATGTTTCTGTTACACAGCCTAAATTAAAAGATACAGAAATCGGTTCGGATGTAACTTCTTATATATTCAAAAATGTGATGGGCAATAGTTTAAAATATTTAAATATTGAACCAGAGAACAATAACGAAAAAGAAATAGGCACAATTGAAATACCTAAAATCATTAATGAAAAAACAAAAGATGTTGAAAAAGAATTAAAAAAATTAAATATTAAATATAATCTGATAGGTAAGGGTGATCAGATTGTCTCAGCGAATAAAGATGAATCTAGTAAAATTTTAGAGAATAATCCAATTTTACTCGTAACAAACAAACCAACAATGCCTGATTTAACAGGATGGTCAAAACGGGAATTGTTAGAGTTGGAAGAACTATTAGATATCAAAGTTGAGTTTAAAGGCGACGGATTTGTTACTAGCCAAAATATAAAGGTTGATGAAAAAATCACTAAGAAAACGAAATTAAGTGTAAAATTAGAAAAGCCTTTTTAATGAAAATATAAAAGCTCCAACTAAATGTTATCTTAGTATAACAAGTTGGGGCTTTTGATTGTAAACGAATCTTAATAATTAAAAGAGATAAACTTTGTTATAATAAATAAAGTTGTAAATTCATGAATAGGGGTATAATTTTAATGTTTGAAATAGAATGGTTAACTCAAATCTTTCCGAATTATAAAGTAGAAGCAAAACATAAGAAAAATACAGTTGATGTCGTTTCGACAGATAGTAGAGTTTTAGAAAGTAATAGTCTATTTATTCCTTTGATAGGTGATCGTTTTGATGGACATAATCATGTAGATGAAGCGGTTAAAAGAGGGGCTAAAGCAATTATTTGGAATAAGGACAAGCCAACAGGCGATATACCTACAGACATTTCTCTCTTTTTTGTGGAAGATACATTAAAAGCATTACAATTACTTGCTGCAGAATATAGAAAATTAGTCAATCCTCAAGTAATTGGCATTACTGGTTCTAATGGTAAGACTACTACTAAAGACTTATTAGAAGCAACTTTAAATCAAACATACATAACTACAGCAACCAAAGGGAATTTTAATAATCATATTGGATTGCCACTTACTATTTTAAATATGGAAAAAAATACTGAAGTATTGATTCTAGAAATGGGTATGAATCATTTTGGTGAAATAGAATTGCTTTCAGAAATAGCAAAACCTGAAATTGCTATTATAACTAATATCGGTGAATCACATATTGAACATTTAGGGTCGCGTGAAGGCATAAAACAAGCTAAACTTGAAATAGTTAAACCGATGACTAAAGATAGTGTATTAATAATCGATGGAGATGAACCTTTATTAGCAGAAATTAATTTCCCAGGCAAAGTTATTACTTGTGGATTTTCTGAAGCTAATCAACAAGTCATTTCGCATATCAAATTAACGCCAAGTTCTACGACATTTAATGTTAATGAAGCATATTATGAAATTCCATTATTAGGAAACCACCATGCCAAAAACGCTACCTTCGTAATCGAAGTTGCGAAATTATTAAAGGTAAGTGATGAAAAAGTTAGGGCAGGATTAACTAAAATAAATTTAACTCACATGCGATTTGAGTTAATCACTGGAAAAAACAATACCACACTTATTAATGATGCTTATAACGCCTCGCCTACGTCGATGAAAGCAAGTATAGAAGTGGTAGAGGAACTTGATGGTTACCAAAAGAAAATACTAGTCTTAGGGGATGTATTAGAACTTGGATTAGATTATAAAAAGTATTACTTAGACATCTCTAAAAAAGTTAATGCTATGCAAACAATTGATGAAGTGTATACGTACGGCGAAACGTCAGAACTAATTACAGATTACTTGAAGCTTAATTCCGCTATCATAGCAGAACACTTTTCTAAAAAAGAACTTTTAGTGGGGAAATTAGAAAAGCAGATGCTAAAAAATAGTTTAATATTTTTTAAAGCTTCGAGAGGTATTAAATTAGAAGATATCATAGAACAATTAAAAGAGGGAAATAAATGACAATATTAACACTTATTTTTAGTTTTATTATCACTAGTATTTTATTACTTGTGTTTATACCTTATTTAAAACGTTTGAAATTTGGACAAAGTATCCGAGAAGATGGTCCAGAATCACATTTATCTAAATCAGGAACGCCTACAATGGGTGGATTAATGATAGTAATTGGCGTGTTAATAACGTTATTTATTTTATCTTTATTTAGTAACGAAATTACTTTAAATGTCGAGTTCTGGTTATTAACATTAGTTTTATTAGGTTTCGGTTTACTTGGTTTTTTAGATGACTTTATAAAAATAGGCTTTAAAAGAAACTTAGGTTTAACATCATTACAAAAGTTAATCGGTCAAATAGTTATCGCGATTATTTTTTATGGTGTGATGAAACAATATAATCTAGGAACGGCAATATCAATACCGGGAACTGATTTTGAATGGGAATTAGGCTGGTTTTACGCAATCCTTGTTATTGTTATGTTGGTAGGTGCGTCAAATGCTGTGAATTTAACAGATGGATTAGACGGTTTACTGGCTGGTACAGCTTCAGTTGCTTTTGGAGCTTTTGCCTTTATACTTGCTACTGTACAAACAGATGACACCATGTTGGTGACTTTTTCTATGGCTATTGTGGGTGCGTTACTAGGGTTTTTAATTTTTAACGCACATCCTGCTAAAATTTTTATGGGAGACACAGGATCACTTGCTTTAGGAGCGACAATTGCTGCTATTGCAATATTAAGCCATTTAGAAATCTTGTTAGTTATTATAGGTGGAGTATTTGTTATTGAAACACTTTCTGTAATTCTCCAAGTTGCTTCATTTAAAACAACTGGAAAAAGAATATTTAAAATGAGTCCAATCCATCATCATTTTGAACTAGGTGGATGGTCTGAATGGCGTGTTGTAATAACGTTTTGGTTTGCCGGTATCTTGTTTGCAATAATCGGCATTATTATTGAGGTGATTTTATAATGAATCAATTAAATAAATTTCTATATAAAAAAGTGCTTGTTTTAGGCTTAGCCAAAAGTGGTTTTGCGACTGCTGAAGTTTTATATAAAAACAAAATAGACTTAGTCGTAAATGATTTATCTACAAAAGAAGATGATTTATTAGTCAAAAGTTTAAAAGAAAAAGGAATTAAAGTTGTTTTAGGATCGCATCCGCTAGAATTATTAGATGGCATTGATTTAATTGTAAAAAATCCTGGTATTCCTTATACAAGTAATTTATTAATGGAAGCTAAAAAAAGAGACATACCAATAATTACTGAAATCGAATTAACTTATAAAATGTTAAATGAGCAAAATTTGATAGGAATCACAGGTTCTAATGGGAAAACAACAACAACTTCACTTGTATCTCAAATTCTAAAAAACGATAAACAAAAATCTTCTACAGCTGGAAATATTGGTGAGGTGTCTATCTCAGTGGCTGAAAATCTAGCCGCAGATGAAAGTTTATTACTTGAATTATCCTCATTTCAACTTCAAGGAACTAAAGAATTTAAACCACATATTGCTGCTTTATTAAATTTATATGAAGCACATTTGGATTATCATGGTTCTTTCAAAAAATATTGTGAAGCTAAAGCAAACATATTTATAAATCAAACAGAAGAAGATTATCTCGTATATAATTATGACGATAAAGAGGTATCTAAAGTCATTCAAAAGGCTACAGCTAATTTGATCCCCTTTTCAACTAAAGAAACCTTGAACAACGGGTCTTGGACTGACGGAGAATATATATTTTTTAGAGAAGAAAAAATTATGAAGACAACTGAAATTGCATTAGTTGGCGAGCATAATTTAGCAAATGTTTTAGCAGCATTGGCAATAGTAAAATTAAATAATGTCAAAAACGAATCTATCAAAAATGTACTGAAAACATTTACCGGCGTAGAACATCGTCTAGAATTTGTTTGTATGAAAAATAATAGAAAGTTCTATAATGATTCAAAAGCAACAAACATTTTAGCGACTGAGCAAGCATTAAAAGCCTTTGATACACCCACAATTTTGTTAGCAGGCGGTTTAGACAGAGGCGATGACTTTTTATCACTTGTACCTTTCTTAAAAAATGTTAAAGCTCTTGTTTTATTTGGACAAACTAAAGAAAAATTAAAAAAGGCTGGAATAGCTGCAGGGATAACTAATATTACTTTAGTAGAAACAATGAAAGAGGCTGTTGAAACAGCATACAGGCAGTCTGTTGAAACTGATATTATCTTACTTTCACCTGCTTGTGCTAGTTGGGACCAATATAAAACATTTGAAGACCGTGGCAATTTATTTATTGAAAATATAAAAGAACTTGATTAAATATAAAGATAACTAGTGAATACTCTCTATTCATGTGATAAACTTGATTTATATCGTATTAGAACAATTTTTTAAGCGTAAAATATGTTATAATTAAATCTATAATAAATCAAGCTTTGAAATCAAATTTATTTAAAGGGAAGATAAAAAAATGAAGGAAAAGAAAATTGTTTCAATTGAAAATCGAATTCCGAAATTGAAACAAGCGAGAAAACAAAAAGCTAATCGTAGACTCGTTTTTTATCTTTCAATATTTTTGATTCTTATATCAATTATTGTTTATTTACAATCACCACTAAGTAATATCAAAGAAATTAAGATTACTGGTAATACGATAATATCTGATGAAGCAATAATTGATAAGGTAGGCCTCAATAAAGATACGAAGATATGGACGATTAATTCAAAAAAGCTTAATAAAAAACTTAAAAAAAACCCTATTATCAAATCAGTTAATGTCAAACGTAAATTACCTTCAACAATCTTAATAAAAGTCAACGAGTATAAAGTTGTTGGTTATGTTGTAACTAAAGAAATTAATAAAGCAGTTTTAGAAAATGGAACCATTGTAGAAAGTGAAGAGGATGCGTTTGATTTAAGTACCGCTCCATTTCTTTACGAATTTAAAGACAAAGAAGTATTAAATAGAATGACAAAAGAATTAAATGAATTACCTGAATACATATTTGACTTAATTTCTGAGGTACGTTGGACACCATCTAAAAATAATGAATATAAAATTGAAATGTATATGGTAGATGGTTTTATAGTCAATACAACAATCAGGAACTTTTCTGAAAACATGAAAGTGTATCCGTCAATCGTTTCTCAATTAGATTCAAAAGACGAAGGTATTATTCATGTTGGTGAAGGATCATATTTTGAAAATAAAACAAAGAAGTAACTGGATTTTATTCGGAGGTGCCTGTTAATGAGTAATAATGAAGTATTAGTGAGTTTAGATATTGGTACATCAGAAATTAAAGTAATCATTGGAGAAGCTCAAGAAGATTCATTAAATATAATTGGTGTAGGAACAGCTGAATCTAAAGGTTTAAATAAAGGTTCCATTGTTGATATTGACCACACCGTCCAATCGATTAAAGCAGCAGTCGAACAAGCAGAGCATATGGTTGGTTTAAAAATTGATTCAGTTGTTGTTGGTATCAATGGAAATCATATACAACTACAGCCTTGTCATGGTGTTGTAGCTGTTCAAAGTGAAAATAATGAAATAAATGATGACGATATTATGCGTGTGATAGATGGAGCACAAGTTATGTCAATTCCACCAGAAAGAGAAGTTATCGATGTGATTCCTCAACAATTTATTGTTGACGGACTTGATGAGATAACAGATCCGCGTGGTATGATTGGTGTTCGTTTAGAAATGGAAGGAACAATTATTACTTGTTCTAAGACTGCTCTTCACAATATTTTAAAATGTGTTGAGCATGCTGGTTTAGAAGTTTCAGATATTTGCTTACAACCACTTGCTTCAGGTACAGTAGCATTATCGTCAGACGAAAAGAATTTAGGTGTAGCATTAATTGATGTTGGAGGTGGAACGACTACTGTTTCAGTCTTTGAAAATGGTCACTTAGCTTCAACAAACGTTATCCCCTTAGGTGGTAATAATATTACCAAAGACTTATCAATAGGTTTAAGAACTTCAACAGTAGATGCTGAACAGATTAAAAAAACACATGGGCATGCATACTATGGGCATGCATCAGAAGATGAAACATTTAAAACAACAATTATTGGAAGTAATCAGCAAGAAACGTATAATCAATTAGAGATTTCTGATATGATAGAAGCAAGAGTGGAAGAAATTTTTGAATTAGCCCAACAAGAAATTAAAAGAATGGGTTTTGAAGACTTAAGAGGTGGTTTTGTTTTAACAGGTGGTACAATGAAAATGCAAGGCGCTTTAGAACTTGCTCAAGAAATATTCATGGGCCATGCACGAATAGCCATACCAGACTATATAGGTGTACGCGAGCCACAATATACAGCAAGTGTTGGTGTGTTACAATTCGCTCCGACTAATGCAAAAATTCAAGGTAAAGACTTAAGTCCGTCATTAACTGTATTAGAGGACGATTTACCAAGCAATCAAGCGAAAAGACAAAAACCTAAACAGAAAAAAGTGGAAAAACAAGAGGAAAATACCGAACAAAAAGAATCTAAGTTTGCAAACTTTTTTAAATTCTTTTTTGAATAAATTGAAAAAGATAGATTGCATTTACATATTAGGAGGAACGTATAATGTTGGAATTTGAAACAGGTATCGATCAACTAGCGACAATTAAAGTTATAGGTGTAGGCGGCGGAGGTAATAATGCTGTTAACCGTATGATAGATCATGGAGTAGAAGGCGTTGAATTTATAGCAGTTAATACAGACGCTCAAGCACTAAATATGTCTAAAGCAGAAGTTAGAATGCAAATTGGCGGCAAATTGACAAGAGGTCTAGGCGCAGGAGCAAATCCTGAAGTTGGTAAAAAAGCAGCAGAAGAGAGTAAGGAACAAATTGAAGAAGCGCTAAAAGGTGCGGATATGGTTTTTGTAACAGCAGGTAAAGGCGGAGGTACAGGTACAGGAGCTGCACCAGTTATTGCTCAAATCGCAAAAGATTTAGGTGCATTGACAGTAGGTGTTGTCACGCGTCCATTTTCATTTGAAGGAGCAAGACGTTCTCGCCAAGCTGCAACAGGAATTGATGCATTAAAAGCAAGTGTTGATACATTAATCGTGATTCCAAATGACCGTTTACTTGAAATTGTAGATAAAAACACACCGATGCTTGAAGCATTTAGAGAAGCTGATAATGTATTAAGACAAGGTGTCCAAGGTATTTCAGACTTAATCGCTAAACCTGGTTTAATTAATGTTGACTTTGCTGACGTGAAAACAATTATGGCTGATAAAGGTTCTGCATTAATGGGAATTGGTGTTGCAAATGGTGAAAATAGAGCAGCAGAAGCAGCTAAAAAAGCTATTTCTTCACCCTTACTTGAAACTTCTATCGATGGAGCCCAAGGTATTTTAATGAATATTTCAGGCGGAGAAAATTTAAGTCTTTTTGAAGTTCAAGAAGCAGCAGACTTAGTTACTTCAGCTGCAGATTCAGAAGTTAACGTTATTTTTGGTAATGTTATTAATGAAAATTTAAAAGAAGAAGTGATTGTAACAGTTATTGCGACAGGGTTTGATGAAACTCAACATCAAGAACAAAGTCTGCAAAAACCAAACAGACAAAAGTCTAATCAAACAAATAAAAACACACAAGAAAAAGAACCACAATCACAAAATAAAGAAGAGTTGGAAGAACCAGAATCAAAAACATCAGAAGATGACACATTAGATATTCCAACATTTTTAAGAAATCGTAACCGGAATAGATAATCACATAAAAAACGAGTAGCTAATCTACTCGTTTTTTATTTTAAATGTACAGTTTGAAAGGGGAATACAATTGTCCATTTTGAAAAATCTAAATGAAATAAGAGAAAATATTAGTAAAACATGTGAAAAAGTTAACCGTAATCCTAATGAAATAAAAATAATTGGCGTTACAAAATACGTTACAGTAGAACGAGCTCAAGAGTTAATAGATAGTGGCGTGACAGATTTAGGAGAAAATAGAGCTGAAGAGCTTATTCATAAATATGACCAATTAGGCAGTCAAGCTAACTTTCATTTTATAGGAACTTTACAATCTAGAAAAGTTAAAGATATAATCGATAAAGTTTCTACAATTCATTCACTTGATAAACTCTCTGTAGCAAAACAAATAAATAATCGTTCTAATAATGTATTAGATTGTTTTGTTCAAGTAAACATTAGTGAAGAAGAGAGCAAACATGGTTTAAAAATTGAAGAAGTCTATTCTTTTATAGAACAATTAAGAGAATATGATAAAATTAATGTGGTAGGCTTGATGACCATGGCTCCTCATATAACAGATGAACTTGAAATTAGAGCAGTTTTTAAAGAATTAGCTAAATTACGAGATACTATTAGAAATAAAAACATCAAAAATGCCCCATGTGAATATTTATCTATGGGGATGAGTAATGATTACCAAATAGCAATCGAAGAGGGTGCAACTCATATTAGGATAGGTTCTAATTTGGTTGGAAACTAAATTAAATAAGCAGATTCATAATTTAAAGAATACTTTATAAGACAGGATTGCCCAGAGGCAAAGTGAATTCTTGATTTTTTCATTAGAACTGACTATGCTATTAGAGGAGATATTTAATTTTATATGAGCACGTAATTAATAACATAGATAGACTTTGAAAAAGGTGGTAGTTTTAATGGGGATAATAGCATTATTTGTACAAAATATTGTTATGCTTTACAGTTTCGCACTAAT
>DATGTX010000037.1:0-41177 GCA_035301645.1 Pseudogracilibacillus sp.
TGAAGCGAGTACGCTAAATTGTAAACTCATCTTATCCACTCCCTTCAATTTTATTGATTTTGCTATCCAATTCTTTTAAGAACGCCTTTTTATCTACTTTTTTTTCTTTGATTGATCCTGCTTTTTCTTTGATGTTCATTAAAGCTTCTCTTAAAAACTTCTCATGTTCGCTTCCAAAAATAACTTCTTCAATCGCATTAACAAAATAATGTGAGTCATCATTGATATCTACTTTCCATGTTGGTGCAAACACTTGTACACCACTATCTAAAGGTACCCTCGTATGAAATCCCATCTCAACAGACGTTACTTCATCATTACTTTTTAATTTATCTGAGTCATAAAGTGTCTCTATTGCTCGCATAGAAGGAATTAAATCTTTAGTATCTTTATTCTGTTCGTGCTCACCTAAAACACTTTGCGTATAATAAGTTATTTCATTTTTATCATTTAAAAATAATAGCAATAGAGCATTTTGATTATAATAAATAGGTCTATCTAATTTTTGTTGAAAATAAATTAAGATATTCCCTGCTTCGTTTTGTTCCCAAAATGAATATTCTTCAGGAAACAACGTTAAATCTTCTAAGAGATTATTCATAGTGTCTTTACTCGCTTTTTCCGGAACCTTAACTGGCTTATCTAGTTTTGAAATAATTAACTTATTTTGAATAACTTCACTATCTTGATTATTAAGTTCTTCTAATTTTTTCAACTCACCATTAGTTATTAATTTAGGTTCCACTGATATAAATGTTTCTTTATACTGCTTAGTAGATAGATTAGGTATTTTAATATTTTCCGCTTCGAGTTGATCTTCTATTGTAGACTCAGTATGTTCTAAAACCGATAAATCTGCTTGTTCTTGTTTTTCTGTAAATTGAACGAGTAAATAGATATCCAAGACGAGGAAGCTAAGGATTAATAATGTTTTTATTTGACCCCACTGCAATTCACTCGCCTCCTTCTGCTAAATCATCTACATCAACAAGTTGCCACTTACCGTTTATTTTAATATACCAATTGGGTTCAAGCAACATACTATCTGAAGCATTAGGTAATATTTTCAACTCATAACCTACTTTTATATCTTCAATATCATTTAAATCAAAAAGCTCTCTCTCTTCTATAAATTCTACTAGCTCTGTACCTGATATTAATTTTTTTGGAGTTAAATTAACTTCATATGTTAAACGAATAAGTGATCGGTTATATTCAAACAACTCTTGGCCTTCCCACTTTTGCTCAATCGTTGTTAAATGATTGCGATCAAAAACTGGTAGTCCATCATACATAAGCCTGAATTCTACTTTACTCTGATCTTTATTTATATCATCTAAGGCATAGTCATTTGTCCAACCTTTATGTTCATTTATTTTAGCAATACTTTGTTCTAATAAATTTATTCTAAATGAATCCTCAACACTTGTTTGAATCGGATTAATGAATTCGATTCGATTATCGTTATTAGAGACACTCATCCCACGCTGGCCATCTGTGAAATATGCTTCTGCCACATTGGGTGTAACTTCAGAAGGGTCTCTAAATAAAGCATTCACTAATTTTTCAGGTTGAATTTTGCTAATCACTAATGTTTTAGACGTTAAATCCAATGCTTCATTCGGCACGTAAAAAGGTTTTTCTTTTGTACGAAAGCGTGTATAATCAATTAAATTTGTATGGTCGACAGCATAATCAAACAGTAAATCATAATGTTCGGCTTTTTCAATTGTCGCTACCAATTCACGCTTTTCATCAGTGGAAATAAAATGCACTAATAATGACGAATCGTTTGAATTAAATGTCACCAATATACGATTAAATAACCAATTTGGTGGGTTTATTTCTTCATTAAAAGTGAATAAATTAGGTATCACTTTTCCTGGTATTTCTGTAGGAAAAATAATTTCCATAAACCTTCTTTCATTTGGCGGTCCTACTGAATCTCTTTCTTTTGCACTACTCATTATCCATGTATTCATGGATTCATATAATTCATTTTTTTCGGTTGGTTCATTAAATCCTAACACCCTTTGATCGTCATGAAAAACAATAGAGCTTGGTGTTATTAAGTCTTTTTTATCTTGCTCTTTTCCCCCGATATTAACTTCATTCACATAATCAGGGTCTTGGAATTGCTCATAATTAGGCTGGTAAGTCCATAAGGCGATTGATAAAAGAACACTAATCCCAATTAAGATAACTAGTAAATATGCTTTTATACCTTCATAGCTCATCTATTTCTCCTCCGCATCTCATTCATTAGCGGTAAAGTAAAGTAAATAGTTGTTCCTTTCCCCTCTTTACTATCAACCCAAATTTGTCCATGATGATCTTCTACAATTTCTTGAGTAATCGCTAAACCTAAACCTGTTCCACCTAAATCTCTCGTCCTTGCTTTATCAGCACGATAAAAGCGGTCAAATATTTTATCAAGTTTATCATAAGCAATACCAATACCATTATCCTCGATACTTACAACAATATGGCGCATTTTCTTTTCTACTTTTAGGTTTATTATGCCACCATCAGGTGAGTATTTAATAGCATTTGAAATAATATTATCAAGCACCTGTGTCATTTTATCTCGGTCCATCCATACATAAGTATTTTCATTCGGTATCTCACGATTGAGAATAATACGATCATCTTTGACATTCATATCAAACCGATCAATAATTTCATGGAAAAATGGAGTAAAATCAATTTTTCTTCTTTGGAGGGTATCTGCTTTACTATCCATTCTTGAAAGTTGTAATAAACTACTTACCATACGAATCATACGCTCTGTTTCGTTTTGAGTAACCTCTAAAAAGCGCGGAGCAATCTCTTCATCTTTCCAAGCTCCATCCGATAAAGCTTCTAAATAACTTCTTAATGTTGTTAGTGGCGTTCTTAACTCATGTGAAACATTTGATACGAACTCTTTACGCTCACTTTCAATCCTTTCTTCCTCAGTTACGTCACTTAATACTGTAATAAATCCACTTACTTTTTCGTAATCATCAAAGATTGTTGAGAAGTTTGCTCTGACTAAGAATATTTCTTCCGTACTAAAATCAAGGATAATCGAGCCACTTTCTTGTAATTCAGTCATTCCATCAACTTTATCTTCTAATTCAAGATACTTTAACAAACTTTGGTTAATTAAGTAGTTAGGATTTCTTCCAAGTAACTTTCCTGCTGCCTCATTAATCAAAGTAATTTGTCCTTTATTATTTGTAGCTATAACGCCTTCTGACATATTAGCTAAAACTGAACTTAATTTACTTCTTTCTTTTTCAATTGTTGCCATTGAATGTTTTAGACGATCATTCAAGTGATTAAACGTCACTGCAAGCTGACTAATCTCATCTGAACCATAAACATTAACTTTTTGTGAAAAGTCTCCACGCGACATTTTTTGAGCTTGTCTACGCATTTCAATAATGGGTTTAGTAATTGCTCTTGCTACCAGTATTCCAATAAGCACTGAAATAACTAAAGCAATAATAGATCCTTTGAGAAAGATATCATTAATATTAGCAAGCTGGCCATAGACACTTTCTAAAGAAGTCTCTAAGTAAATTACACCCATGATTTCTCTTTCTTTATTAATGATTGGTTCAATTCGAACTAAAATTCGATCACCTGAATTACTTTTTATATAAGTACTATCAACAGAAGTACCTGATTTAATTCCTTTTTGGATGATTTCATCAGTGATTTTTTTACCAACGATATCTTGATTGTAATCATTCGTTCCGATGATACGTCCTTGGTTATTAATAATTTGCAACGTATTCTTTCCACCTAAATTAACGTCATTAACAATTGCTTGAACTTCTTCTTGTAAGGTAAGCTCTTCTTTATCATCACTTCGGTCTTTATCAAAAGTTAATTCTAAATTATAACTTAAAAGGTCTACACGATCATTAATCGTTGCTTTATAATTGTCTAGTAATTCTGTTTCTAATTCTCTTGCTACATAAGAACCGATAACTTGAATAGCAATTAACAAGAGTAATATATAAATGATAATGAACTTTAATTGAATAGACTTTAAAAATCCAACTTTTTTCATCCTAGATTACTCCTCATCTGGATTGCGTAAATAATAACCTACCCCACGCCTCGTAATAATCCAATTTGGACTACTTGGGTTTTCTTCAATTTTTTCTCTTAAGCGACGCACTGTTACGTCTACCGTTCGTACGTCACCAAAATAATCATAACCCCAAACCGTCTCTAGTAAGTGTTCACGCGTCATCACTTGGCCAATATGTCTTGCTAAATAATGAAATAATTCAAATTCACGATGTGTTAAATCGATATGAACACCATCACGAGACACACTGTAAGCATCTGGATGAATCGTTAAATTACCTATTGGTATATCTTTTCTGGTTGGAACGCCATCTTCTTCAACATGTTGGTGACGTCTAAGATTAGCTTTAACACGGGCAAGTAATTCACGATTACTAAAAGGCTTTGTGACATAATCATCTGCACCTAACTCTAAACCTATGACTTTATCAATTTCTGAGTCTTTAGCCGTTAACATTATAATTGGCATTGATTGTGTTTTTCTAATTTCTCTACATACCTCATTACCATCTTTTCCTGGTAACATTATATCTAATAAAATTAAATCTGGTTCAATTTCTTCTGCTATTTCAACTGCATCGTTACCATCATGTGCACAGGTCACATCATAGCCTTCTTTTTCTAAGTTGAACTTTAATATATCTGCAATTGGCTTTTCATCATCAACAACAAGAATTTTTAGTTTCATCAAAAAAACCCCTTTAATTTTTATTGGTTATTCGGATTATGACATAGTATTTGTATTCTTACACTCTTTCCGAATATCCTTTTATTTAGTCTATTAAGATTTTACTCTATTACTCTATCTTATCCTATTATAACAGAAATGTCTTTGACTATTTTGCATAACAAAAAAACAAGCAAGACATAAAATTAGTCAGCCAACTAATTTATGATCTGCTCGTTTCACCTAACTAGAAGGTATAGCCTCGTCACCATAAGTACGATCTAAATCCACAAACTTATTATATTCTTTTACAAATGCGAGTTCAACAGTTCCAGTTGGACCGTTACGTTGTTTTGAGATAATTATTTCGATAATATTTTGCTGTTCACTTTCGTCATCATAATAATCATCACGGTACAAGAAACTAACTATATCAGCATCTTGCTCAATACTCCCTGACTCTCTTAAGTCAGACATCATTGGTCTTTTATCTTGGCGTTGTTCAACTCCACGGGAAAGCTGTGATAATGCAATAAGCGGCACTTCTAATTCACGGGCAAGTCCCTTTAAAGAACGTGAAATCTCTGATACTTCTTGCTGACGGTTATCTCGAGAACTTTCGCTTCCAGAGATGAGTTGCAAGTAATCTATAATAATCATACCTAATCCGTGTTCTTGTTTTAAACGCCGACATTTAGACCGGATATCACTTACGCGAATTCCAGGAGAATCATCAATATACACACCGGCATTTGATAAGCTACCCATAGCCATCGTCAATTTTGACCAATCTTCATTTTCTAACTTACCTGTTCTTAATCTCTGAGAGTCAATATTACCTTCAGCACAAAGCATACGTTGAACAAGTTGGTCAGCACCCATCTCTAAACTAAATATCGCCACATTTTCATCTGAATTAATCGCTACGTTTTGGGCAATATTTAAAGCAAATGCTGTCTTCCCTACTGAAGGACGAGCTGCAACAATAATCAAATCATTCCTTTGGAAACCTGAGGTCATTCGGTCTAATTCACGATAACCTGTTGCAACGCCTGTTACATCATTATCACTATTATGTAATTGTTCGATATTATCATAAACATCAATCAATACATCTTTAATTGGCTTAAATGCCCCAACGTTTTTTCTACTGGATACTTCTAAAATCGTTTTTTCTGCTTCGTCTAAAACTTCTTCTACAGCATCTTCTTTAGCAAACGTATTTGTAACAATATCTGTAGCTGATCTAATGAGACGGCGTAATAACGCTTTTTCTTCAACAATTTTACTATAATATTCTATATTAGCTGCAGTCGGAACACTACTTGCAAGATCTGTTAAATAAGTAATCCCGCCTGCTTGTTCTAATTGTTCTTTGTTTGCTAAGTGTGTTGTCACTGTCACAACATCTATTGGCTCGCCTTTATCAGACAAGGCAGACATCGTAGCAAAAATTGATTGGTGATTTGCACGATAGAAATCTGTAGAAACTAATCTTTCTGAAGCTGTTGAAAAAGCTTCAGGTTCTAAAAATACAGCTCCAATAACAGCTTGTTCTGCCTCTACATTATGTGGAGGAATGCGTTCATTACTTGGTGCATTCACTGTTTTACCTCCTAAACATACCCTTAATCATCAATCTTTATTTTTCTACAATAGAAACATTAATCGTTCCTGTAACATCAGGATGCAGCTTAACTGGTACCTTAGTCGTGCCTAATGAACGGATGGGTTCAGGTAACTCTATTTTTCTACGATCAACTTCTAATTGATGTTGTTTTTTTAATTCTTCTGCAATTTGTTTATTTGTAATTGATCCAAACAACTGACCTGATTCACCTGACTTAGCTTTAATTTCAACAGTTGCTTTTTCTAATGTTTCTTTTATCTCTTCAGCTTCCTGTTTAATCTCAGCTTCATTTCTTTCTACTTTCTTTTGTTTGTTTTGCAGTTTTTTTATGTTCCCTGGTGTTGCTTCTTCTGCTAAATTATTTTTGAATAAATAGTTATGTGCATATCCTGTTGGCACATCTTTTATATCACCTTTATTACCTTTTCCTTTAACGTCTTTTAATAATATAACTTTCATTATTACTCTCTCCCTTCAAGATATTCATCAATTGCTGTAATGAGTATTGTTTCTACTTCATCAATCGTTTTATCTTTAACTTGCGTTGCAGCATTTGTTAAATGTCCACCGCCATTAAGTTTTTCCATAATAATTTGAACATTGATATAGCCTAAAGATCTAGCACTAATAGATATTTTTTTATCATCGCGTTCTGAAATCACAAATGCTGCTTTTACTCCGTTCATAGTTAAGAGTGTATCTGCTGTTTGGGCAATTAAGACTTGATTAAATTTCTCACCCTCTTCAGCTTTAGCTATAGCTAATGAGTCTTTATATAGGTAAGAATTCTCAATCAGCTTTCCTTTTCTAATATAAGTGCTTAGATTTTCTTTTAAAAACTTCTGAATTAATACAAGATCTGCACCCTTTGCTCTTAAGTATGAGGCAGCATCAAATGTCCTTGCTCCAGTTCTCAGTGCAAAACTCTTAGTATCAACGATAATTCCGGCTAGTAGTGACGTTGCTTCAAGCGCATTTAATTTCTTTTGTTTTGGTTGATATTCGATTAACTCTGTGACTAACTCAGCAGTCGAAGAAGCATAGGGTTCCATATAAACAAGCACAGGTTGATTGATAAAGTCTTCTCCGCGCCTATGATGGTCTATGACTACGACATGGTCTGTTGCTTTAAGTAAAGGTGGATGTGCTACCATGGATGGTTTATGTGTATCTACAACCACAATTAGACTCTTATTTGTTATAACAGATTCTGCATCCGTTGGTGAAATAAAGTTCTTCCACAATTCGCCATCTGTTTTGATTTCTTCAATAACACGGCTAACACCAGTCATAGTATCATCTTGGTCAAAAACAATATAACCTTCTTTATCATTCGATCTCGCAATATTTAAAACACCTATTGTCGCTCCTAATGAATCCATATCTGGTGCTTTATGACCCATAATTATAACATTATCACTGTCTTCAACTAGATTTTTTAACGCATGAGAAATGACTCTCGCTCTGACTCTCGTTCTTTTTTCCATTGGATTCGTCTTACCACCATAAAAATTAACCTTTCCAGATTCGTCTCTTATAGTGATTTGGTCTCCTCCACGCCCCAACGCCAAGTCTAAGCCTGATTGCGCCAACTGAGCAAGCTCTGGAACAGCCACATTCCCTGTAGCAATTCCCATACTCAGTGTCACAGGATTTCGTTGTCCTTCTTCAACAACTAGCTGCCTTACCTCATCTAAAACTTCAAATTTGGATTCTTCCACACTGTCTAAGACACCACGCGTTAAAATTCCAATAAAGCGATCTTGACTGGTTCGCTTTATATAAAAACCATAATTATCAGCCCATTTATTAAGTGCTTCAGTCACTTTTGAGTTTAATTGACTTTTAACACTATCAGTCATATTACGTGAAATTTCATCGTAGTTATCTAAATAAATAAAGGCAATAACAGTTTGTTCTTTATAATTCTCACGTTCTAAACTTAACTCTCTTGTTTTATCAAAGAAATACAATAATTGACGTTCTTTATCAAAAAACACCGAATATTCAAATGCCTCTATTTTTAATTTAAATTCTTTTTTATGATCATCTTCGACTTCTTCTTGTGTTTCTTCTTGAACGATTTTTTGAATAATTTTTTCAGAAATAACATTCAATGATTTTCCAATAACAATTTCCTCTTCAGTAAAATGTTTCATATATGGGTTGATCCATTCAATCTCATAATTATCATTATATAAAATAATACCTATTGGCATTTGTAAGAGTGCATCGCTGCCTACCCCTTCAATTCTATGAGATAAGTTTGTAACATATTCTAGTTGATTATATTGATAGCGTCGTTCTGATGCATACATATAAAAAAACGAGAATGCGAATAAAACAGCTCCAATTAAACCTATAAGCCAGTTATAATAAAATAAAATCATTACAGCTAAAAATGCGATTATATAAATTACCCATAAGTGATTCGTTATAATTGGCTTATCTTTTATTTCTTTCATATTTTCAACTCCTAATTTTTAAGATAATCTATTTATCTTGTGAACTTACTCGTTTTTTTAAACCGAACCCTAGATCAATTATACCTAAAAATCGGATAACTAGCATCAATATAAAGGGAATTAAAAATGAAATAATAATGATAATAATTGGAATTGCTTTCGGCCATCTTTTTTTGTCTGCATAATGAAAAACAAGAGAGAACCCTTGAAGAATCATTAAGGAGGTTAAAATCACCATACCATTTGCTATAACGGTTCCCATAGTCGTTGTTATATCGTTATTAAAGAATGATAATATGATTACTAAAAAGTAAATCCAAAAAACAGACATTGGTAAATTAAAATTTCTAAAAGGAGTAAAGTAATATTTCTCTTTATCTACACGGTTAATTATTTTATAACTTAAAAATGTCGTTATAAGTGAAAGTACAATACTAATTATAGTGATAACAGCTGGGATAAGTAATAACAGACTCTTCATTTGTTCTGTTATGAGTGTCATTTGTTCTTCCACTTGGTCGGTAAACCCGAGTTGTTGCATAATCGATTCACTCGTTACTAATGATTCTTCGATAATTGTATCTAATTCTGTTGTCCAATTAATTCCTAAAAGTAATTGAGCTGAAACAAATACAAGCAATAAGCCGATAATAAAGCCAATTGTCCCTTTTGCCCAAGTTTGGTAAGAACTCTCTTTATTATATATCGCAGTTCCAATTGCTAGGCCACCAAAGCTCGTTAACAATGTAAGTGGTAAAGAAACAATTGTAGCAAACATTAACGATAAAACCAATGCTAAAACGATTATTAATAAAGTTGGCTTCCAATTATATCTAGCTGCATACATTATAAAAGGTATTGGTAAAATAAACAAACCGATTAATATAAATGCTGGGATAAAAACTGACATAATTAATAACATAATATATATTGCCATTAACAATGCACCATCTGTTATTTTCTTTGATTGACTCATATTTATTGCACCTCAATTTAAAATTTCACTAACGAAAACACTAAGCTACTTTATTCTTATTTTTATTATTACATGGTATAGTTATTAAGACAAAATATTATTAAAGGATTTGAATTTATGGCTTTTTGGACTAGTTTTATTGAAAGCATTAAATTACCTAAGAAAAAATCTGTTTTTAAGTTAAATCGAATTGGAATGGATATAGTTGTTATTTATATGTTCATGCTACTTGCTATTGTCTCACTTCCAAGCTTGACTTACCAAATGTTAAATAGCAGTGAATTAAACATTAAAATAGGCAGTTTCTTTTATTTAATTTATTTCTTTATATTTCATTACTTAGTAATTGTTGTACTCATATTTATTGTCATATCCTTTATTGCTTATTTAGCTACTTTATTCACTCGTATTTCTGGAAGAAGATTGCATTATTCGATTCTTTGGAAAATGACTGCCTTTTCTACAACTATTCCCTTCCTACTTTACACTATTTTAGCTTTCTTTTATAATATTAATGACAATTTTTTATGGCTTTCATTTCTATACACAGCAATTTTACTTTATAAAATCATTACAATTTATCCAAAACGAAAAAAGTAAAATAAAAATTCCTTTTCATTGTCTAAAGAGACAGCGAAAAGGAATTTTTTATTACTCGCTTACGAATGGCAATAATGCCATACTGCGTGATCGTTTGATAGCGATTGTTAATTTACGTTGATATTTAGCTGATGTTCCAGTTACACGGCGCGGTAAAATTTTACCACGTTCTGAAATGAAACGTTTTAATAACTCTGTATCTTTATAATCAATATATGTTATACCGTTCGCTGTAAAATAACATACTTTTCTACGTCTTGGCTTTCCTCCACGTCTTCCACCCATTCGGATCCACTCCTTCTTTTATTACTCCGTTTAAAACGGTAAATCGTCATCTGAAATATCTATTGGTTCACCATCAGTTTTAAATGGCTCATTTGAAGTTTGGTTGTTTGAAGATGCAAATTGTTGTCCTTGTTGCTGAGCAAACTGACCTTGGTTATTTGAACCTTGACTTGCGCCTTGGTTACTTCCACCTTGGTTTGACGTTCCTCTTGGCTCTAAGAACTGAACAGTTTCAGCTACCACTTCGGTAACAAAGACTGTTTTTCCATCTTTATCATCGTATCTACGGGATTGAATACGCCCATCGACTCCGATTAAACTTCCTTTTTTCATATAATTAGCTAAGTTTTCTGCAGCAGCTCTCCATACAACACAGTTGATAAAGTCTGCTTCTTGTTCACCTTGCTGATTTTTAAACGGACGATTAGCTGCAACTGTAAAGTTTGCAACTGCAACTCCATTTGGTGTATAGCGTAAATCGGGATCTCGCGTTAGTCTACCTACTATAACGACTCGATTCATCAATAGAACCACTCCCTAATTATTATTATTCTTCTACTCGAATTACTATATGACGAATTATATCATCTGAGAATTTTGCTTGACGCGTAAATTCAGTAACTGATTCTGCTTCACCTGAGAAATTAATTACAACGTAATATCCATCACGTAAGTCATTAATCTCATAAGCAAATCTACGTTTACCTAATTCATCAACTTTAGCAATTTCCGCTCCATTATCAGTAAGAATACTGTTGAAACGTTCAATTAACTTGTTGTGTGCGTCTTCTTCAATATCTGGACGGATGATATACATTATTTCGTATTTTGTCATCCTATACACCTCCTTTTGGTCTATGCGGCTCTTTTCTTTTTAATAAAACAAGTAAAAGAGCAAGGAATAATTTTTAAATTACTCACAGAAAAGAATTATACCAAATAACATCATATTAATCAACTTTTCGAGATCTATATTTACGCTAGTAATTACACATTAAATCTAAAGTGGATAACATCGCCATCTTTGACTATATAGTCTTTACCTTCTAATCTCACTTTACCGTTTTCTCGCGCTTGAGCCATTGACTTTGCTTCATATAAGTCTTCATATGAAACTGTTTCTGCTCTAATAAAACCACGTTCGAAATCTGTATGAATAATCCCTGCAGCTTGTGGTGCCGTCATTCCCATTTTAAATGTCCATGCCCTTACTTCTTCTACTCCAGCAGTAAAGTAGGTTCCGAAACCTAATAAATCATAAGCTCCTTTAATTAATAAATCTAAACCTGATTGCTCAATGCCAAGTTCTTCTAAAAACATATCTTTTTCTTCTGGACTTAATTCAGCAATTTCTTCTTCAATTTTAGCACTAATCACAATGACATCTGCATCATCTTGAGCACTAAACTCTCTTACTTTTTGAACATACTCATTATCTTCATCATTTATTTCATCCTCAGCAACATTAGCCACATAAAGTACTGGTTTTGAGGTTAAAAGATGTAAATCGCGTACTATTTTTGTCTGTTCTTTAGTAAATTCAAGAGCCCGAGCTGGAGTTCCACTTTCAAGACCTTCTTTTAAAATCTTCATTACTTCAAATTCTTGTAATGCATCTTTATCTTTATTATGTTGTGAAAGTTTTCCTGACCTTTCATAACGTCTTGTCACAGTTTCTAAATCAGCAAACATAAGTTCCATGTTAATTATTTCAATATCTGCAATTGGATCAACTTTACCAGAGACGTGCGTGACATTTTCATCTTCAAAACATCTAACCACATGACAAATTGCGTCAACTTGGCGAATATGTGATAGAAATTGGTTTCCTAATCCTTCACCTTTACTCGCGCCTTCAACGATTCCAGCAATATCTGTAAATTCAAAAGCGGTAGGAATTGTTTTTTTCGGTTGAACAAATTTAGTTAATTGCTCCAATCTTTCATCCGGAACTTCTACAATCCCCACGTTAGGATCAATTGTACAGAATGGGTAGTTTGCAGCTTCTGCACCTGCTTGAGTTATTGCATTAAATAAAGTTGACTTGCCTACGTTCGGAAGACCTACAATACCAGCTGTTAATGACATTTAATAATTCCACTCCTTAGAGATTTGATTCAGATGAACATGAACACATCTAGCATAATACTTATGTTTTAATAGCTCAAATGATCATTTCTAAATTTCTATTACTAAAAACGGACTGAAAACCAATTTCTTTATAAGGAAATTGATTTTCAAATTGATTTCACTCTTCATATTTTACTAATATACGTTTTAATTTCTTTTCAAATTCTTTTCGCGGAAGCATAACGCTTCGCTCACATCCTTGGCATTTGATTCGAATATCCATGCCTATTCTGATTATTTTCCATTTATTTTCTCCGCAAGGATGCCCTTTTTTCATTTCTACAATATCATTTAAGGCAAACTCTTTTTTTGTCATGTGTTAATCTCCTTTATGGTTATTCTCTTCTTGTGAATACATGACTAATCTTGGTGCTGGTATATCTATGCCTCGACTATATAAGCCTGATTGAATTTCGCCTCTTAAATAACGTTCTGCCGCCCATTGGTCTCCTGGTGGCGTTTCAGAAATCACTCTTATAATGTAGTGTGAAACATCTAATTCTTGTACACCAATTATTTCAGGCTCAATCATAAACATATCTGTTTTCGCAAATACTTCTTTATTAATAGCTTCAATTAATCTTTTTGCTTCATTAACGTCATTTTCATAAGGTATATTCACATCAACTACTGGTACACCATTATGTATAGAATAATTAGTTACCTGAGTTATATTACCATTTGGTATGACATATCTTTCTCCAGTCCAATCCCTTACTTTAGTTGTTCTTAATCCAATTTCTTCCACATCACCTTCAACACCAGAGATAAATACGTAATCTCCTACAGCGAATTGGTCTTCAAAAACAATAAAGAAACCAGATATAACATCTTGTACTAAACTTTGGGCACCAAAACCAATAGCTAAACCTGCAATACCAGCACCGGCAAGTAGTGTGCCGATTGGAATTCCAACTGTATCTAGAATAGTTAATATGACGATTGTATAAACAATGTATACTAACGCATTTTCAATTAATTTTTTTAACGTTTCTTCCCTACGCTTAGTTACTCTTATTGCTGTCCTTTTATGGCTAGAAAATATTTTTTCAATTAGTTTTTTTGCTACTTTTATAATAATAGAAGCCAATATTATTATGAAGGCTACCTTTAACACAAATGCAAAAACACCAAACCAAAACTCTCCTCCCATTAAGGTAGCGAGGACTTTATTTAATTCTTCTTTCACTATTTCCAAAAAACCACTCCTTCAATTATAACTCTTGATTAAGTTATTATTGTAAAATCTTCACTAGATTATACTACAATATAAGGCTTGGTTTTTCAAAGAAGACAATTATAAATTTGTTTCACGTGGAACATTTTATTTCTTTCATAATTAAAGACTGACAAAACTAAGTTCGTCAGCCTCATTATTTTTAGCGTTTTAAAAAAGTTAATAACCTCTCTAAATCATCATCATTATAAAAGTCTATTTCAATCTTACCTTTGTTTTTGTTTTTTTGTATTTTCACAGCAGTACCTAACACATCTCTAAGTTCTTCTTCTTGCTTTTCTATAAATATATCTTTTACAACGGCATTAGATTTATTAGTTGTTTTGCCTTCATTTAAAGCTAGAATTAACTTTTCAATTTGTCTTACATTTAAATTCTCTTTAATTGTTTTCTTAACAACTTTATCGATATATTTTTTATCTTTAATTCCTAAGATTGCTCGTCCATGTCCCATACTTAATTGGCCATTATTGATATAATTAATAACTACTTCAGGTAATGTTAAAAGTCTTACTGTATTAGCTATATGTGATCTGCTTTTACCTAGTTTTTCTGATAATTCTTCTTGCGTTAACTTTAATTCTTCTAATAAGTTTTTATAAGCTAATGCTTCTTCAATAATTGATAAATCTTCGCGCTGTAAATTCTCTAATAAAGCGATTTCCATCATTTTTTGATCAGTTAGTTCTTGAATAATTGCAGGAACAACAGCTAAATCGGCTTCTTTTGCTGCTCTAAATCTTCTTTCACCGGCTACAATTTCATAACCCTTAATACTTTTGCGTAATATTAGAGGTTGGATGATTCCATATTCAAGAATTGAAGTTTTTAACTCTTCAATAGCATCAGCATCGAATGTTTTTCTTGGTTGATATGGATTTGGTCTACATTCTTCAATTGGTATGTTATGAACTTTCGCTTCAGTTACATCGACATCGGGAAATAATGCATTGATTCCTTTACCTAACCCTCTCGCCACTTGCAATCACTTCCTTCGCTAATTCAAGATAAACTTCTGCACCTTTTGATTTAGGATCATATGACGTAATTGGCTTCCCATGACTAGGTGCTTCCCCTAAACGTACATTTCTTGGTACAACTGAATCATACACTTTATCTTGAAAATACTTTTTGACTTCTTCGATAACTTGCAAACCAAGATTTGTTCGAGCGTCAAGCATTGTTAGTAAAACGCCTTCAATCATTAATTCTGTATTTAAATGCTTTTGAACTAAACGAATTGTATTTAATAACTGACTTAATCCCTCTAATGCATAGTATTCACATTGAACAGGAATTAATACACTATCTGCTGCTGTTAAAGCATTTAATGTTAATAATCCAAGTGATGGTGGACAATCAATTAGTACGTAGTCATAAGATTTCCTTACATCAGATAAAGCAACTTTTAATTTACCTTCACGCGTGGACGCAGATACTAATTCTATCTCTGCACCTGCTAATTGAATTGTCGCAGGAATAATATCAAGGTTTGGAGAATCTGTTGTTGTATATACTTGATTAACACTAAAATCCTCTACTAATATGTTATATACACAATAATCTAAATCACCCTTATTTATTCCAACTCCGCTTGTTGCATTTCCTTGAGGATCAATATCTATTAATAAGACTTTTTTTCCTAAAGTTGCTAAGCTAGCCCCCAAATTTACAGTTGAAGTTGTTTTACCCACTCCACCTTTTTGGTTAGCTACAGCTATTATTTTACCCATTATTACACCTACCTTATTGAATATCTAAAGTTATTTTTTAATACGAATAGTTACTTGATAATAATCTTCTAATTCTTCTTCCTCTGATTCAACTTTTATTCCTGTATTTGTAATCATTTTTAATGATTCTTTAATTGTATTAGTAGCTATTCTAATATCTTTACTAATAATTTGCGCTTTTTTGCGCTTTTTCTTGGGTTCATCTTTTTGCAATACTTTATCTATTAACTCTTCTAAATCTTTTACATTTAATTCTTCTTTAATAACTCTATCTAAATAGGTCTTTTGTAACTTCTCATCCAATTTTAATAACGTTCTGCCATGTCTTTCAGTGATTTCTTTGTTTAGTAATGCGGTTTGTGCTTCTGGAATGAGTTTTAATAAACGAATCCGATTAGCTACAGTAGATTGACTCTTACCTAACCTTTGAGCTAGTGCTTCTTGTGTCAGCTCGTGCAATTCTAATAACTGTGTGTAAGCAGAAGCCTCTTCGATAGCACTTAATTGTTCTCGTTGGATATTTTCAATCAATGCAACTGAAGCTGTCTCAGTGTCCGTTAAGTTACGGATGATAGTAGATATGGTATCCCATTCAAGTAATTTTGCAGCTCTTAAACGTCTTTCACCTGCAATAACTTCATACTGCCCTTCCTCTTCCATTTGACGAACGACAATTGGTTGAATGATACCATGTGTTTTGAGTGTTTGTGCTAATTCATCGATTTTTTCGTCTTTAAATACAGTTCTAGGCTGAAATTGGTTAGGAATAATTTTTTCAACTGGTAATTGTACGACTTCGTCTTCATTAAACTGTTCAATCGACTGCTCATCAACTTTATTCCCGCTCGAAAAAAGCCGATTAAAAGAGTTCAACATATTAACATCACCTTTTACTTAATTAATAAATTGTTTCACGTGAAACAATTCTAGTCTTTATATTATTATATAATATTATTTCTTCCCTAATCTTATCATATTTACTAAAAAAAAGTATGGTTTTTTTAGTTTACTCACTTAGATGGACTAGTTTTTTAAAATACGCACAATTATAATGGTGATTTTTGAGGAGTCCCTGCTTTTCGTGGATATTTCTTAGGTGTCTTTTTTAGTTTGTCTACAATTAAAATAGAACGGTCACTTTTCTCTATTGGTAAAGTAAAGGTTATCTCTTCTTTAATTTTACCTCCTAAAATCTCAATCGCATTACTCGCTTCTGCTAATTCATTATCTATTAATGAACCCTTCATTGCTATAAATTGACCATTAATTTTACAAACAGGTAAACAATACTCACTGAGAACGTTTGTTCTTGCGACAGCTCTTGCTGTGACAACATCATAAGCTTCTCTATTTTCTTTTTGTTGACCAAAGTCTTCTGCCCGCGAATGGACAAAATTCACATCAGTTAGTCCCAGTTTAGTTGCCAATTCATTTAAAAAATTAATCCGTTTATTAAGCGAATCAACTATTGTGATTTGTAAATGTGGAAAGCAGATTTTCAAAGGTATACTTGGAAAACCTGCTCCTGCTCCAATATCACATACTGTTTTAATTTTTGAAAAGTCATAATAAAAACTAGGTGAAATTGAATCAAAGAAATGCTTTAAATACACTTCGTTCTTTTCTGTAATAGCTGTTAAGTTCATTTTTTTATTCCACTCAACAAGTAATTCAAAATAAAGATTAAATTGCGTTATTTGATTATCATTTAACTCTACATTATGCTCACTTAAAGCTTGAGTGAAGTCATCAATTTTCATGTATTATGCTCCTTATAAATTACTGATTTATTGTTTCAAATTTTCCTTGTTCAATATAAATAAGTAATATTGAAACATCTGCTGGATTAACTCCTGAAATTCGAGATGCTTGCCCAATAGATAGTGGTTTAATACTTTTTAATTTGTCTTTTGCTTCAGTAGCTAGCCCACTAATCGCATCATAATCAATTTGATTAGGTATTTTTTTATTCTCCATATTTAACATGCGTTGTACTTGGTCTTCTGCTTTTTTAATATAACCTTCATATTTTAACTGGATTTCAACTTGTTCTTTGACATCTTCAGGTATATCTTGAATATCTTGTGTAAGTTTTTCAATTAATGCATACGAAATTTCTGGACGTTTTAATAAATCTAAAGCTCTACTTGCATCTTTTAATGGTGTAGATTTTGCCTCTTCTAACGTGTTTTGTACGTATTCATTTCCTTTAATAATTAACTTATGCAAACGTTTCTTTTCTTGATCGATCAGGGCTAATTTTTCTTCAAATTTATCAAAGCGTTCTTGACTAATCAGACCTAAGTCGTATCCTAATTTTGTTAATCTAATATCAGCGTTATCATGACGAAGTAACAAGCGATATTCTGCTCGTGATGTTAATAAACGATAAGGTTCTCTTGTACCTTTAGTTACCAAGTCATCAATTAAGACACCAATATATGCTTGAGAGCGATCTAAAATAAAGGGTTCTTTCCCTTGGGCGCTTAGACCAGCATTAATCCCAGCCATAATCCCTTGACCAGCTGCTTCTTCATAGCCTGATGTGCCATTTATTTGACCTGCTGTATATAAGCCTGCTATTTTTTTAGTTTCTAATGTTGGGTATAAATCTGTTGATTGAACGGCATCATATTCTATCGCATATCCAGCACGCATCATTTCCGCGTTTTCTAACCCAGGAATCGATTTCAACATATCTTCTTGTATATTTTCTGGTAATGAAGTTGATAAGCCTTGAATATAGACTTCTTCAGTTTTACGTCCTTCCGGCTCTAAGAAAATTTGATGACGAGGTTTGTCGTCAAATCTTACTATCTTATCTTCTATTGATGGACAATATCTCGGACCTGTCCCCTTCATCATGCCTGAATACATAGAAGATGCGGCTAAATTATCGTTAATAACTTTATGCGTTTTTTCATTCGTATGTGTTAGCCAACATGGAATTTGATCTGTAATAAATTCTTTTGTTTCATAAGAAAACCCTTGTGCTTTATCGTCACCTGGCTGAATTTCTGTTTTTGAATAATCAATTGTATTTCCACTGACTCTTGGTGGCGTACCTGTTTGATAACGCGTTAAATCAAATCCTAATTCTTCTAGATTTTCGGATAATTTTATTGATACTCTTTGGTTATTGGGTCCACTTTCATACTCTAAATCACCTATCAATACTTTTCCGCGCATAAATGTGCCTGTGGTAATAACAACCGATTCAGCAGTGTAAGCTGCTTTTGTTTCTGTAATTATACCTTTACAAACCCCATCTTCAATAATTAATTCATTTACCATCGCTTGTTTTAATGTTAAATTTTCTTGATTCTCTAAGACTTCTTTCATTTCTTCGATATATTGTGGTTTGTCTGCTTGAGCTCTCAATGCTCTAACAGCTGGACCTTTTGCCGTGTTCAACATACGCATTTGAATATGCGTTTTATCAATTACTTTCCCCATAACCCCACCTAAAGCATCAATTTCTCTAATTACAATACCTTTAGCTGGTCCTCCAAGTGATGGGTTACATGGCATAAATGCTATCATATCTAAATTAAGAGTAACCATTAACGTTTTAGCGCCTAATTTAGCTGATGCTACTCCTGCTTCACATCCTGCATGTCCTGCTCCAATGACTATTACATCATAATGTCCTGCGTTATAAACCATTTTTGTCACCCTTTCTTATTTTCCTAAACAAAATTGCGAAAACAATTGGTCAATTAATCCTTCACTGGCTGTATCTCCAATTATTTCCCCTAAAAATTCCCACGTCCGTGTAATGTCAATTTGAACAATATCCATTGGTATGCCTAATTCAATACCTTCAATTGCATCTTCTAATGCTGTTTTAGATTGTTCTAATAAATCAATATGACGGGCATTCGAAACATAAGTCATATCTTTTGAAGATAACTCTCCTTCAAAGAATCTATCAACAAGTTGTTGTTCTAAATCATCAATACCTTCGTTTTCAGTTAATGACATTTCAATAATTTTATTATCAACAGCTAATGAGGTAACTTCATTTAAATCTATTTTTGTTTCTAAATCGATCTTGTTAATTAAAATCATATATTCTAAATCTTCAACAGATTTTAAGATTACTCGATCTTCTTCTGTTAATTCTTCATTATTATTAAGCATAACTAAAA
Organism: Pseudogracilibacillus sp.; assembly: GCA_035301645.1. Taxonomy (GTDB): domain Bacteria; phylum Bacillota; class Bacilli; order Bacillales; family Amphibacillaceae; genus Pseudogracilibacillus. Next base: position 19,961 of record DATGTX010000037.1, read on the forward strand.
CTAAATCAGCTGTTTTTAAAATCGCACGCGAACGCCCGACCCCAATTTTTTCAACTTGGTCTTCTGTATCTCTTATGCCGGCTGTATCAATTAGTCTAAGTGGTATCCCTCTCACATTAACATGCTCTTCTATCATATCTCTAGTCGTGCCTGGTATATTTGTTACAATTGCTTTTTCTTCTTGAACAAGTGCATTCATAAGTGAGGACTTACCAACATTCGGCCTTCCAACAATTGCTGTTTGAATACCTTCTCTTAATATCTTCCCTTGATTTGCTACAGCAAGTAAATTATCAATTTTTGTATGCACTTCACTTGTTTTATCTTGCATCATTTTATGTGACATCTCTTCAACATCATCATATTCTGGATAGTCGATTGTAACTTCAACTTGAGCAATTGTTTCGATTAATAATTGACGCAAAGATTGAATCAATTGAGAGAGTTTACCATCTAATTGACTCATAGCAACACTCATTGCTTTATCTGTTTGTGCTTGAATTAAATCCATCACTGCTTCTGCTTGGGATAAATCAATCCGGCCATTTAAAAATGCTCGTTTTGTAAATTCACCTGGTTCTGCAAGTCTAGCTCCGTTCTTTAATACTATATTTAAAACGCGATTAACTGCCACGACTCCTCCATGGCAATTAATTTCGACTATATCCTCTTTAGTAAAAGTTTTGGGCCCAATTAACACAGAGGCCATCACTTCATCTATAATTGTATCAGTCTTTGGATCTATAATATGTCCATAATGAATTGTATGTGATGCTACTTCGTTTAAATTTTTACCTTTAAATAATTTATTACTAATGTCTAATGCTTCTGGTCCGCTTAAACGAACGATACCTATTGCACCTTCACCAACTGCTGTGGAAATCGCAACTATCGTATCTGTTTTCATTTATTCACCTCAAGTATTATAATGCGTTACTATTAATTGACAATTAATCATACCATATTATTAAAAAAGTATACCAATAAAAAAGCCTTGGATTATCCAAGGCTTTTCTAGTTTAAGGTTTAATTACAATATGACGATGAGGGTCAATTCCATCTGAATATGTCTGTACTGTAGATTTATTTTGTAAGGCAGCATGAATAATTTTTCTTTCGAATGCTGGCATAGGTTCTAATGCTACTTTTCGATTCATTCGGATAGACTTATCAGCCATTTTTAAAGCAAGTGATTCTAATGTTTCTTTTCTGCGGCCACGGTATCCTTCTGCATCAACTGTTACAGGATAAAATTGCTTTGTATTTTTATTGATAACAAGTTGAACTAAATATTGTATCGCATTAAGTGTTTGACCACGCTTGCCAATTAAAATAGCTATTTTATCTCCGCTCAAATTGTAAGTAACATTATTACCTTCAATAATTGTTTCTATTTCTGCTTCTATATTCATATTACTAACCATACTTTTTAAAAACTCTTCAGCTTTTGTTATATTATCAGATGCTTCTGTTACTTTAACAATTGCCCGCGAAGCACCAAAGATTCCTAAAAAACCTTTTTTACCTTCATCTATTATATCTATTTCAACTTCGTCTTTCGATAAACTTAACTGATCTAAAGCTGAATTGATTGCTTCATCTACTGACTGCCCACTAGCTGTTATTTCTCTCACTTGCCGTCTCTCCCTGCTTCTGCTTTTTTCATCATTGGTTTACGAATAAATACAGTTTGAATAACCATAAACACGTTACCAACTACCCAATATAATGCAAGTGCTGATGGGAAGAAAAAGGCAAATACAGTAATCATTATCGGCATAAGATATAACATAATTTTCATTTGAGGGTTATCTGCTGTCGGACTACCACTCATCATTAATTTTTGTTGTGCAAATGTAGCTGCACCAGCAATAAGCGGTAATATAGGATCTGTTGAACCAAGTTCGAACCATAAGAAACTACCTGATTTTATTGCTTCTGTTCTCATTATCGCATGATACATTGCAATTAAAACTGGCATTTGAACAAATATCGGTAAACATCCTGCTAAAGGATTAACACCATGCTCTTGGAACATAGCCATTGTTTCTTTTTGTAATTTTTCTTGTGTTGCTGCATCTTTAGACGAATATTTTGCTTGTAGTTTTTTAATTTCAGGTTGGATTTCTTGCATACCTTGTGAACTTTTAATTTGCTTAACATTTAAAGGAACCAACACTATACGAACGATTAATGTTACGACAACAATCGCTAATCCATAACTTGAGTTAAATAACCCAGCAAAATAAGTGATTAACCACGACATAGGGTAAACAAAATAGCTATTCCAAAATCCTGTACTTTCTGAATCGATTGGCGTTTTGATTTCTGTACATCCTGATAAAAGCAATACAAGTCCAATAAGACTTATAATTATTATATATTTTTTACGCAAAATTATTTCCTCCTTACATAAAAAACTACTTATTTTTATGTTTAAACAAGTTTTCTCTATGTAATAAATGTGTTAAACTTCTTTTAATTTGATGATAGTCCATGTTTACTGTCGGGTTTCTAGCAATAATAATAAGATCGAGATCCGGTTTAATATTATCTTCTAATGATAAAAAGGCTTCTCTTAAATACCGTTTAATTTGATTTCTCATTACTGCATTGCCTAATTTTTTCCCAACAGATAAACCAATTCTAAAATGTGTTTGGTTTGTTTTTTTGACATGATAAATAACTAACTCTCGGTTAGCAAAAGATTTGCCCGCATTAAAGATTTCTTGGAATTCTTCATTTCTTTTAATACGATAAGCTTTTTTCACTCTTATCACCTTTTAACTTAGCGTATTTGATTTTTTATTTAAAAAAAACTTAAAAAAAGCCACTGTCATAATGCAGTGGCTTATATTATGCAGAGATTACTTTACGTCCTTTTTGACGACGACGTGCTAAAACTCTACGTCCATTTTTCGTACTCATTCTTGCACGAAATCCGTGTTCTCTTTTACGCTTACGATTATTTGGTTGAAATGTTCTTTTCATTACTAGCACCTCCTAAAATTTCCATAATTATATGGAAACGTTCCTTAACGTTTATACAACAATTACTTGCAATTCGTAAACACTACATAACGTTCCTATTATAATTAAACTGTATTTTTTATTATACGTAAATAAAACATCATAGTCAACATTCTTCTAGTTCTTTTTTTTACTCCTGCATTTTTCAAACATTTTTTAATACTTATACTTATTAACAATCAAATCCCAACTCTAATTTCCAACTTTTATTTGTTTTTCACTTGTTGACAACTTAATAACACTTTTCACCCTTGTTAATTATTTTTATACCGTCTTGTTAATCAACCTCTTTTTTGTCTTTAATTATTGCTATCTTAACTTTAATTTGTTATTATTGTTATGCATAAGCTTGTGGATACTTTTATTAACTCATTTTTAATCCACAACCTGTTGATAACTTGTTAAGAACTTTTATTTTATGTTAACATTAATTTTTCTCTATGTTAATTCTGTTAATAACTTTCGGTTTACATACATATTAAAATTAACACTTAAGTTACTTAAAAGTAAAAATTAACCTTTCTCAAATTTCTCACACGTATACTAAATGAACTATGTGAGAGTAAATTAAGAAAGGCTTTTTTAATCTAAATATATGGAGAGGAGCGCTATTTTGAACAATATTAATGAACTTTGGAATGAGATTTTAGACAAAATGAAAGAAAAAATAAGTAAACCTAGTTTTGAAACATGGTTAAAACATACTGAAGCACGGGATTTACAAGATGATATGTTTTTTGTATCTGTTCCAAATGAATTTACAAAAAATTGGTTAGATCAACGTTATACTCAAGTCATTAGTTCTTTATTATATGAAGTAACCGGTGCTAAATTACAAGTGAAATTCATCATACCTGAAGATCAAGTTGATAATATAAAAGAGAATAGTAATATTTCTCAAATAAAGAAACCACAAAATAATATTGCTAATATGTTAAATCCGAAATATACATTTGATACCTTTGTTGTTGGAGCAGCTAACCGTTTTGCTCATGCAGCATCATTAGCAGTAGCTGAAGCACCTGCAAAGTCATATAATCCCTTATTTATATATGGGGGCGTTGGTTTAGGAAAAACGCATCTAATGCATGCTATCGGTCACTATGTTTTAGAACATCATCCTGATAAAAATGTCATGTATCTATCATCAGAAAAATTTACGAATGAATTTATTAATTCTATTATGGAAAATAAAGCTGAAAATTTCCGAAACAAATATCGAAATGTAGATATCTTACTTGTTGATGATATCCAGTTTTTAGCTGGAAAAGAACAAACACAAGAAGAATTTTTCCATACATTTAATACATTACATGAAGAAAATAAACAGATTATCATCTCCAGTGATCGTCCTCCTAAAGAAATTCCTACTTTAGAAGATCGTTTGAGGTCAAGATTCGAATGGGGGTTAATAACTGATATCTCTCCTCCTGATTTAGAAACACGAGTAGCTATCCTCTCAAAAAAAGCTAAAGCTGAAGGACTAACTGATATCTCAAATGATGTTATGCATTACATTGCCAATCAAATCGATACAAACATACGTGAGCTTGAAGGAGCTTTAGTTAGGGTTGTTGCTTATTCTTCTTTAATTAATGAGGACATCAACTTAGAACTGGCAACTGAAGCTTTAAAAGATATTATTCCTAATAATCAACCTAAAGTGATTACACCTAAGATTATTCAAAATATTATCGCTGATAAATATGATTTGAAAATAGCTGACTTTTTATCTAAAAAAAGAACACGAGCAATCGCTTATCCTAGACAGATAGCAATGTACTTAACTAGAGAGCTTACTGACTTATCATTACCTAAGATTGGCCAAGAATTTGGAGGTAGAGATCACACAACAGTTATTCACGCACATAATAAAATTATTAAAGAATTAGAAACTGATGAAGTTTTAGCTAATGAAATTAAAAAAATAACCGAAGAAGTCAAAAACTTTTAATTTTTGCATGTGGGTAACTCTCTAAAAACACTTTTTATATCCACATGTTAATAACATGGTTCGGCACTTATAAAATATTAACTCATAACACTTATCAACATATTAACAAGTATTACTACTATTACTAATTACTTTAATACTAATATATATAAGCATTTTTTATTTAGGAGGATTATAAAATGAAGTTCGTTATTAAAAAACAACATCTATTAAAAAATATTCAATCTGTCGTCACTGCTATTTCTTCTAGAACAGTAATTCCAATCCTGACAGGTATGAAAATTGATGTTAAAAATAATCATGTTATTTTAACAGGAAGTAATTCTGATATAACAATACAAGCACATATACCAGCAAAGTCAGCTGATGAAGAAATCATTACTAATATGGAAGAAGGTACTATTATCCTTCCTGTTCCACATTTTCCAGAAATAATAAAAAAATTACCTGAAGAACTTGTCGAAATAACCGTTGATAAAGATTTAAAAGCAACAATACGCTCAGGTCACGCTGTTTTTGCATTGAATGGTCAAAGTAGTGAGGAATATCCACAACTTCCACCATTTCAATCAGATGAAACATTTAAAATCTCTATTAACAATTTAAAAAAGTTAACTAAACAAACAGTTTTTGCCGTTTCTACCATGGAAACTAGACCAATTTTAACTGGGGTCAATGTTAAATTAGATAATAAGAAATTAGAATTCACTGCAACTGATAGTCACCGTTTAGCGCTTAGAACAATTGACATAGAAGAATCTGAATTAGATAATATGAATATTGTAATACCAGGAAAGAGCCTTCAAGAATTATCAAAAATCTTAGAAGATACAGATGACGAAATTAATGTCAGTCTTATGAAGAATCAAATATTGTTTTCGACTGAGAACTTATTTTTCTTATCGCGTTTACTAAATGGAAATTATCCAGAGACATCACGTTTAATTCCAGATCATAGTGAAACGACACTTCTTGTTGAACGAACAGAATTAATCCACACAATCGAACGAGCAGCATTACTGGCTAATAGAGAACAAAATAATGTCATTCGTTTAGATACAAAAGAGGATAATACAATCGAAGTTTCGAGTCAGTCACCAGAAGTTGGTTATGTTACTGAAGATTTAAATGTTAAATCTTTTGAAGGTGATGAATTAAAAATTTCGTTTAGTTCTAAATATATGTTAGATACACTTAAAACAATTGAGAGTGACGAGGTTCAAATTAACTTCACGGGAGCAATGAGACCATTTATTATAAAAACACCCGAAGATGATTCAATTTTACAGTTAATTTTACCGGTTCGAACATTTTAAACAAAAACAGCCTAATTCAAAAGATGAATTAGGCTGTTTTTGTTTGAAATATAATCATAAACACTTTAAACCTTTAAAATAATCATTTTTAAAGGGATTTAAGCGTAATTGAGCGAAAATAAGGGGTAAGCCTTCCAAAATGGTTAAAACTTTAGTAGAATAGTATATAAGAAGAATTTTATAAATCGAAAAAAAAGCTGGGTGAATCTATAAAATGGAAGAAATAAAAATTACAACACCATTCATCACACTCGGACAACTCCTTAAATTAACCAATAAATTCGACTCTGGCGGGATGATTAAAGGTTATCTCGCAGAAGAAGGCGCGTTTGTTAATGGTGAATTAGACAAGAGACGTGGAAAAAAAGTATATTTAAAAGATATTGTGAAATTAACGACAGGTGAAACATATATCGTTAAAGGAAAGTAATTGATTAACTTTAAATGAGGAAAAAATATGTATATAAAAGAATTAAAGTTAAGAGACTATCGCAATTATAATCAATTAGATATTAAATTTAATAATCAAGTAAACGTTATTATTGGCGAAAATGCTCAAGGTAAAACAAATCTGTTAGAAGCTTTATATATTTTAGCTTTCACAAAATCTTACCGAACAACAAATGATCGTGAATTAATTAAGTGGGATGCTGAGTTTGCTAAAGTTACAGGTGTTTTACATAAAAAAAACCAATCGTTACCACTTGAAATTATTTTTCATAAACAAGGTAAAAAAGCAAAAGTAAATTACTTGGAACAAAGAAAGTTAAGTGATTACATTGGTGCATTGAATCTGGTTATGTTTGCACCTGAAGACTTAACTTTGGTTAAGGGTTCTCCGCAAAATAGACGACGTTATATAGATATGGAAATTGGGCAAATTCAACCGATGTATGTTTATCATCTTGGTGAATACCAAAAAGTGCTCAAACAAAGAAATCATTTATTAAAACAACTTCAAGTACAAAAGTCACCTGATTTAACTTTGTTAGAAGTGGTTACTGAGCAATTGATTAGCCATGCTGCTGAAGTGTTATTAGGTAGATTTAACTTCTTAAAGCTACTCAGAAGTTGGGCGATTCCCATCCATTATAAAATTAGCCGTGAGTTAGAAAATTTAAGAATTGAATATGAACCATCTTTAAAATTGAGAGAGGAATCAACTTTAGAAGAAATCAAAGATAGTTTAATTACTCAATTTAAAAAAGTAGAAAAGAATGAAATTTTCAGAGGCACAACATTAGTTGGGCCACATAGGGATGATTTACTTTTTTATATAAATGACAAAGAAGTAAAAGTTTATGGATCACAAGGCCAACAAAGAACAACTGCGCTTGCGCTCAAATTAGCAGAAATAGACTTGATTTATAATGAGATTGGTTCGTATCCTATTTTACTACTTGATGATGTGTTAAGTGAACTAGATGATTATAGACAATCCCATTTATTAAGCGCTATAGAAGGCAAAGTACAAACATTTGTTTCAACAACAAATATAGCAGGTATTAATCATGAAACAATCGAAAAAGCCACTTTATTTGAAGTTGTTGAAGGAGTTGTAACAAAGATATAGAGGTGAATGTGAAATGTTTATTGAATTAGATGATGAACATATTATCCGTTCTGAAGAAGTAGTGACGATATTAGATATTCAATTAACAAAAACTTCAATAAAACTTAAGAATCTACTCAAATATAAAAAAAACCAAAATGAATTAATGGGTAACCCGGAAACGGGAAAGGCAATTATTATCACAGATGAATATATTTATTATAGTTCACAATCACCGTTAACTTTAAAGAAAAGATTCAATAGAAATGAAATTATAAGAAAAATAAGTAATTATTAAAAATTCTCATTAAGAATTGAAGGTGCATTGATTAATGGAAGAAAAAAACATAAAAGAACAGTCATATGATGCAGAACAGATTCAAATTTTAGAAGGCTTAGAAGCTGTAAGAAAACGTCCAAGTATGTATATCGGATCAACTAATGAAAAAGGTTTACATCATTTAGTTTGGGAAATAACAGACAACAGTATAGATGAAGCGTTGGCAGGTTATTGTGATGAAATAAAAGTAACTATCGAAGCTGATAATAGCATTACTGTGTCAGATAATGGCCGTGGGATTCCAGTTGATGCATATGAAGATTCAGGTAAGTCAGCCCTTGAAATTATCATGACTGTTTTACATGCTGGTGGTAAATTCGGCGGTGGTGGTTATAAAGTGTCTGGAGGCCTTCATGGGGTAGGGTCTGCAGTTGTGAATGCTCTATCAAGTCACTTATCGGCACAAGTTCACCGAGACGGAAAGATATATGAAATAAACTTTGAAAAAGGTATCGCTATGGATGAGATTCATGTAATCGGTGAATCAGACCATACAGGAACAATTATTAATTTTAAGGCAGATCCAGAAATATTTACAGAAACAACTTCATATGATTATGAAGTCTTAAAAAGTCGTATACGTGAATTAGCTTTCTTAAATAGAAATTTAAAACTTATCTTAGAAGATAAACGAGAAGATAGTAAACGTAAACCTTTAGAGTTTCATTATGAAGGTGGAATTCGTTCTTATGTTGAATATATAAATCGCACACGGGATGTATTACATGAACCAATCTATGCCATAGGTGCTGATAATGATATTGAAGTAGAAGTAGCAATTCAATATAATGATGGTTTTGCAAGTCACTTATTATCATTTGCAAACAATATAAATACCCACGAAGGTGGGACGCATGAATCAGGATTTAGAACAGCGCTGACACGTGCGATTAATGATTATGCTCGCAGAAGTAACTTATTTAGAGATGATGACGATAATTTAAGTGGTGAAGATGTTCGTGAAGGATTGACAGCCATTGTTTCAATTAAACATACTGATCCACAATTTGAAGGTCAAACTAAAACTAAACTTGGTAATAGTGATGTACGTACTGTAACTGATGCTGTTTTTAGTGAAACATTTTCTAAGTTTTTATTTGAAAATCCTGCAACAGGACGCATTATTGTTGAAAAAGGACTTATGGCAGCAAGAGCACGCATGGCTGCCCGTAAGGCAAGAGAATTAACACGCCGAAAAAGCGCATTAGAAATTTCTAACTTGCCTGGTAAATTATCAGATTGTTCTTCAAAAGATGCTGAGATAAGTGAATTGTACATCGTTGAGGGTGACTCTGCTGGAGGTTCAGCAAAGCAAGGAAGAGATCGTCATTTCCAAGCTATTCTACCGTTACGAGGTAAAATTCTTAACGTTGAAAAAGCACGTTTAGATAGAATTCTATCTAATAATGAAGTAAGAATGATGATTACAGCACTAGGAACAGGCATAGGAGAAGAATTTGATATTACAAAAGCAAGATACCATAAAGTTATAATTATGACTGATGCTGACGTTGATGGAGCCCATATTAGAACCTTATTATTAACATTTTTCTATCGTTATATGAGACCGTTGGTTGAAAGTGGATACGTGTATATTGCTCAACCACCTTTATACCAAATTAAACAAGGTAGAACCCATAAATACGCTTTTACTGACCAAGGTCTTGAAGATATCTTAGAAGAACTACCAAAAACACCTCGACCTAATTTACAAAGATATAAAGGGCTTGGTGAAATGAACGCTGAACAATTATGGGAAACAACAATGAACCCTGAATCTAGAACGTTATTACAAGTTAGATCAAAAGACGCGATAGCAGCAGATGAAACTTTAAGTATATTAATGGGGGATAAAGTTGAACCCCGTCGTGACTTTATAGAAGAAAATGCTCAGTACGTTCAGAATTTAGATATTTAAGTATATAGTAAAAGGTTATTAGGAGGTCAATTGTAGTGGAAGAAAAATCAAATGTAGAACAAATAAATCTAAGTGATGAAATGCGTACTTCTTTTTTAGATTATGCAATGAGCGTTATCGTATCACGAGCACTTCCTGATGTTCGAGATGGTTTAAAACCAGTTCATCGCCGTATTTTATATTCGATGAATGACTCAGGTATGCACTCGGATAAAGCATATAAAAAATCCGCTCGTATTGTTGGGGATGTTATGGGTAAGTATCACCCTCATGGTGACTCATCTATTTATGAAGCAATGGTTAGAATGGCACAAGATTTTAGTCATCGTTATTTATTAGTTGATGGACACGGTAACTTTGGGTCGGTTGATGGTGACTCTGCTGCAGCTATGCGTTATACAGAAGCACGGATGTCTAAGTTATCAATGGAATTACTTCGTGATATTAATAAAGATACAGTTGACTATCAAGATAACTATGATGGTAGTGAAAGAGAACCTGTCTTTTTACCAGCTCGTTTTCCTAACCTTTTAGTTAATGGTTCATCAGGTATTGCTGTTGGGATGGCGACAAATATTCCACCTCATAACTTAGGTGAAATAATCGATGGTGTTTTAGCTTTAAGTGAAAATCCAGAGATAAGTATTGAGGAATTGATGGAAGAACATATACCTGGTCCAGATTTTCCTACTGCAGGTATTATTATGGGAAAAAGTGGTATCAAAAAAGCTTATGAAACAGGACGTGGCTCAATTACAATTCGAGCGCGTTTAGAAATCGAAGAAAATGCAAATGGAACAACAACACTTATCGTTAAGGAATTACCTTATCAAGTTAATAAAGCAAAGTTAATTGAAAAAATTGCTGAGCTTGTACGTGATAAGCGCATCGAAGGAATTACTGAATTAAATGATGAATCTGACCGTAATGGGATGAGAGTTGTTATGCGCTTACGTCGTGAAATGAATGTTGATGTTGTGTTAAATAATCTTTATAAACATACTGCACTTCAAACAACATTTGGTATCAATACATTAGCACTTGTTAATGGCCAACCACGCGTTTTAACATTAAAACAAACTTTAGAATATTATTTAGAACACCAAATTGAAATTATCCGTCGTCGTACTCAATTTGATTTAAACAAAGCTGAAGCTCGTGCACATATTTTAGAGGGGCTTAGAATTGCATTAGATCATCTAGACGAAGTCATTGCTTTAATCCGTGGATCTGACACAGCAGATATTGCTCGTAATGGTTTAATGGAACAATTCAACTTAACAGAAAAACAAGCACAAGCTATTCTAGACATGCGTCTCCAACGCTTAACTGGTTTAGAAAGAGATAAGGTTGAAGAAGAATTTAAAGAATTACTTATAAAAATAGAAGAATATAAAGCTATCTTAGCTGATCAAGAAAAAGTTCTTGAAATAATTCGTGAAGAACTAATTGATATTAAAGAACGCTTTAATGACGAACGTCGTTCTGAAATAACAGTAAGTAATCTTGACTTCTTTGAAGATGAAGACTTAATACCAGAAGAAAATATAGTTGTTACCTTAACTCACAAAGGTTATATTAAACGCTTGCCAGCTGATACTTACCGCACACAGAATAGAGGCGGCAGAGGTATTCAAGGTATGGGTACAAATGAAGATGACTTTGTAGAACATCTTGTTTCTACTTCAACACATGACACGATTTTATTCTTTACAAATAAAGGTAAAGTTTACCGTGCACGTGGTTATGAGGTACCAGAATATAGTCGTACAGCTAAAGGTTTACCACTTATTAACTTGCTTGATATTGAGCCAGATGAGTGGGTTAATGCTGTGATTAGTGTTCATGAATTTGATCCAGACTCCTTCCTTTTCTTTACAACGAAGTTTGGTTTATCAAAACGTACAACACTTCCACAGTTTGCTAATATTAGAAAAGGTGGTTTAATTGCGGTTGGGTTAAACGATGGAGATGAACTAATTTCTGTTCGTTTAACAGATGGTAAAAAAGACATTGCAATCGCGACTAAAAACGGTTATATTATCCGTTTTGATGAAACTGATGTAAGGTCAATGGGACGAAATGCCGCTGGAGTGAGAGGTATTCGTTTACGTGATGATGATGAAGTTGTTTCGATGGAGATTATTGAAGAAAATTCACAAATCCTTCATGTGACAAGTAAAGGTGTTGGAAAACGTACAAATGAATCTCAATATCGTCGGACTAATCGAGGTGGAAAAGGATACTTTGCTGCTAGATTAACTGAAGACACAGGTCATGTTGTAGCTGTTAAACCCGTTTTAGGTAACGAAGATATTATGCTAATTACAATTGCTGGCGTACTGATCCGTATACCGGTTGATAGTATTTCAGTAACAGGTAGAAATACGCAAGGTGTGCGTCTAATACGCGTTCAAGGGGAAGAAGAAGTAGCCACTGTTGCGAAAGTAGCAGAAGAAATAGATGTAAACTCAGAAAAAGTTGATGATTCAATCACACCTGAAAAGGAAGAAGAAGACGAATAATTTCCAAAAGAGGCTGGCATATTGCAAGTCAAAAATCCAATTATCATAAAAAGATAATTGGATTTTTATTTGCGCAGTATTTTCCTTGAACGATATTAGAATTTATATTTTAAAAAAGTATATTTAATTTTTGTCTCTTCCTTTTTTCTTTTTTAAAACGAAGGACTCTTGCTTGAAAAACTGAATACGTTAAGGTATTGTAGGGAACAATAGAATATTATTAATGAAGAAAAAAAGAAAAATAGGAGGAATAGAAGTGGCAAAAGACAAATTTATTAAAGAAGGACTAACGTTCGATGATGTATTACTTATCCCAGCAAAATCTGAATTCTTACCCCACGAGGTAACTATAGAAACAAGACTTTCTCCTAAAATTAAATTAAGTACACCATTTATAAGTGCAGGAATGGATACAGTAACAGAATCAGAGATGGCTATCTCAATGGCGAGACAAGGTGGATTCGGTGTTATCCATAAAAACATGTCAATTGAAGAACAAGCTGAACAAGTTGATCGTGTAAAACGCTCTGAGAGTGGTGTTATTACTAATCCATTTTTCTTAACTCCTGAACATCAAGTGTATGATGCTGAACATTTAATGGGTAAGTTTAAGATATCAGGCGTTCCAATTGTAAATAATATTGATGAACAAAAACTAGTTGGTATTTTAACGAATAGAGATTTGCGTTTTATTGAAGATTATTCCATTTTAATTTCAGAAGTAATGACAAGTGAAGATTTAATTACGAGTAAAGTAGGCACGACTTTAGAAGAAGCGCAAAGTGTTCTCCAAAAATATAAAATTGAAAAATTACCACTTGTAGATGATAATGGCATTTTACGTGGACTCATTACGATTAAAGATATTGAAAAAGTCATTGAATTTCCTAACTCAGCTAAAGATGAACATGGACGTTTATTAGTAGGCGCTGCAGTCGGTGTAACTGCCGATACAATGAAACGTATAGAAAAATTAGTTGAAGCTCATGTAGATGTGCTTGTGATAGATACTGCACACGGTCATTCACAAGGTGTTCTCGACCAAGTTAAACATATAAGAGAAACTTATCCTGAATTAGATATCGTTGCAGGAAACGTTGCAACTGCAGAGGCAACAAAAGATTTAATTGAAGCAGGTGCTAATATTATTAAAGTGGGTATTGGCCCTGGATCAATTTGTACAACACGTGTTATCGCAGGTATCGGGGTTCCGCAAGTAACGGCAGTCCATGATTGTGCTAATGAAGCAGCAAAACATGGTATCCCAATTATTGCAGATGGCGGAATTAAATATTCTGGTGATATCGTAAAAGCATTAGCTTCAGGTGCACATGCAGTTATGTTAGGTAGTTTATTTGCAGGAGTAACTGAAAGCCCTGGTGAAATGGAAATTTTCCAAGGTAGACAATATAAAGTTTATCGTGGTATGGGTTCAATTAGCGCGATGAAAGCAGGATCAAAAGATCGTTATTTCCAAGATCTTGAAGATGACGCTAAGAAACTTGTTCCAGAAGGTATTGAAGGCCGAGTTGCTTACAAAGGTTCATTACTAAACACAATTCAACAATTAACAGGTGGCGTGAGAGCTGGTATGGGTTATTGTGGCACTAAAGATTTAGAATCACTTAGAAATGACGCCCAGTTTATTAAAATAACGAATGCCGGATTAATTGAAAGTCATCCACACGAAATTCAAATTACCAAAGAAGCTCCAAACTACTTTATGAAATAAATTTATATATACTCAAAATAGTGTGGAAGTAAAACATTATTTTCTAAGATATAATATAATTTTAAATTACATTGCAAATAAAGAGTTGTCTATAGGCAACTCTTTATTTTTCATGGATAAATTACTTGAGCGGAGGCTTCTAGGTTGTGGACAGAAAAATATTAAAAAATGTTTTAATTAGTGTAAGTGTATGTTTATTATTATTTAGTAATATCCCAAAAATATCAGCAACAGATTTTGAAACTAAGGCTGAGGCAGCTATTTTAGTAGATTATGAAACAGGGAAAATACTATTTGAAAAAAATGCAAATGAAGTACTACCCCCAGCAAGCATGAGTAAAATGATGACAGAATATATTATTTTAGAAGCAATAGAGAATGGAAAATTAAATTGGGATACCAAAACGAAGATAAGTGATTATGGTTATTGGATTTCTACAAATAATGATTTTTCAGGAATAGCGCTTAATAAAGATATAGAGTATTCCGTTAAAGACTTATTTCATGGCTTAGCAGTTTATTCAGATAATGCTGCAGTGATAACTTTGTTAGAGCTTATTTCAGATTCAGAAACTGAATATTTAGATGTGATGGCAGAAAAAGCGGAAGAATTAGGACTAACTTCATCAACTTTTGTGAATGCTACGGGTATTAATAATGAAAGTTTAGAAGGAAGACATCCCAAAGGAACTGACCCAAAAGCAACGAATCAGATGACTGCAAGAGACTTAGCTGTTTTAGGATATAGATTAATTACAGATTATCCAGAAATATTAGAAATTGCTAATCAACCAGAAATCGATTTTCACGGCGTAACTTTATTAAACTATAATTGGATGTTAAAACATGATTCGCCTTATTTAAGCCAATTTTATTATGAAGGCGTCGATGGGATTAAAACAGGAAGTTCATCTGAATCAGGTTATTCTTATACAAGTACTGTGGAACGGGATGGTCAAAGGTACTTAGCTGTAGTGATGAAAACAGACAACGAAGGCGATCACTTTAGAGAAACTAAGAAAATCTATGACTATGCTTATAATAATTTCGTTAAAGAGAAAATTGACTTAAACAAATATGCAGAAGAACTACCGATAGAAAATGGTAAAAAAACAGATATAAAAGTTCATTTTAATGATAAAATAAACTTACCAATTAACAAAAATATTAAACAAGATTATGAAATTGACTATCAATTAAGTAATCATGAAGAAACATTAGAAGCCCCAATAGAAAAAGATACAGTTATTGGCACAGCTACCTTAAGAAATAAAACTGCTGATAAATATGATTATTTATTACCAGAATTTGCAGATAATCAAGAAGTTAATGTATATGCTGCAGAAGAAGTTGATAAAAAAAGTTATTTTTTAAAATTAAAACAAGCATTTTTCAGTCTATTCAGTTAAAATAGATATGTAGGTCATTTTATTTAAAACAGGAGGAAAATTAATCATGGTACAGTTTAAAAAAGGCGGCGTCATTATGGACGTTGTAAACGAAGAACAAGCTAAAATAACAGAAGCAGCAGGCGCAGTGGCAGTAATGGCACTTGAACGTGTTCCTTCAGATATTCGAAAAGAAGGTGGCGTTGCTCGTATGGCAGACCCAACGATCACTGAAGAAGTGATGAATGCCGTATCGATTCCAGTTATGGCTAAAGGCCGTATCGGTCATATTGTTGAAGCACGTGTACTTGAATCAATGGGAGTCGATTTTATTGATGAAAGTGAAGTATTAACGCCTGCTGATGATGTATTTCATATAAAAAAATCAGATTTTAATATACCATTTGTTTGTGGTTGTCGTAATATTGGTGAAGCGACACGCCGTATTGCTGAAGGTGCTCAAATGCTTCGTACAAAAGGCGAACCAGGAACAGGTAATATTGTTGAAGCTGTGCGTCATTTACGTCAAGTACAAGCAGAAATCAAACAATTACAGTCAATGAGCCCTGATGAAGTGATGGTTTTTGCACGCGATAACCAAGCACCTTATGATTTATTAATGCAAATTAAAGAGAGTGGTCGTCTACCTGTTGTTAATTATGCAGCTGGTGGTGTTGCGACACCTTCTGACGCGGCATTAATGATGGAACTTGGAGCAGATGGCGTATTTGTAGGTTCGGGAATTTTCAAATCAGATAACCCTGAACAATTTGCACGTGCAATCGTTCAAGCAACTGAAAATTATCAAGATTATAAATTAATTGCAGAGTTATCAAAAGGTCTAGGATCAGCAATGAAGGGTATTGAAATGGGTACACTTTCTGGTTCTGATTTAATGGCTGACCGTAGTGAATAATTAATATATTCGATGAAAACACACAGTAGAAGAAGCTACTGTGTGTTTTTAGGTTCTATAATAATCAACGTTGGTAATTATTATAGGTTGATTGTAGCGGAAGATGATCAGCACCTCAGGTAAGCGTGTCAGTTCATCTGCAGTGAAAGTCAACGAGTATGCACCACCCACTTTAATATTATATCATTCAAAATTTTTAAAGTAGGTGACGATTAATTTTATTCACTAGTGTAATTTGATAAAGAGTCATTTTTAAAAATTAGGTATTCGGAAAACAGAACGCTATATGCCACCGCAAATAGAATATACTCGCTTGCCGCGGGCGAGCAATGAGCCTCCTAAGGCTACGCCTTAAGGGTCTCATCTGGCTCTTTCTTCCCGCAGGCGTCTCGCATATACTATTTGCTAAGATTTTATGTGAGTTTAAATTTCTATATGATAGTCTGAACACTTTAAAATTTAACTTAAAACATTTGCAATAAAACTTAAAATAGTTAAACTTAAAAGTAGAAGTTATGAGAGAAATAGTAATTGTCTGTTTTTAATTTTTAATCATGTTAAAATTGAATTAACATTGGCTTAAAAATAGGTGCAAATCGGGATTAGCTCTCGTCCCTTTCTGGGATGAGAGTTTTTTATTGTTAAAAGGGAGGCTGTTTAATTATGTTAGATCGTAAATTGTTAAGAACAAATTTTGAAGAAATTAATGAGCGTCTAAAGCACCGTGGTGAGGATTTGTCAGATTTAGTAAAGTTTGGTGATCTTGATGAAAGACGTCGATTGTTAATTAGTAAAGTAGAGGAACTAAAAGCCCAGCGTAATGAAGCAACAAAACAGATATCTGAATTAAAAAAGAATAAAGAAGATGCTAATGAAGCCATCACAGCGATGCGTGAATTAGGCGGAGAAATAAAAGAACTTGATCATGAATTAACTGAGATTGATGAAAAATTAGATCGTATTTTACTTTCGATACCCAACATTCCACATGAAAGTGTGCCAGTTGGTGAAACGGAAGACGATAATGTTGAAGTTCGTGCATGGGGAGAGAAAAAGTTATTTGATTTTGAACCTAAACCTCACTGGGAAATAGGAACAGACTTAGATATCTTAGACTTTGAACGAGCAGGAAAAGTGACTGGTAGCCGTTTTGTATTTTATAAAGGGCTGGGTGCGAGACTAGAGCGTGCTTTAATTAACTTTATGATTGATCAACATGTAGATGAACATGGTTATGAAGAAATGATTCCGCCATTCATTGTTAACCGTGAAAGTATGATAGGGACAGGTCAATTACCTAAATTTGAAGAAGATGCTTTTAAAATTGCAGATTGGGACTATTTTTTAATCCCGACTTCTGAAGTACCAGCAACAAATTATCATCGTGATGAGATATTAACAGAAGCAGATTTGCCTAAAAAATATGTAGCGAATAGTGCTTGCTTCCGTTCAGAAGCTGGTTCAGCAGGAAGGGATACGCGTGGCTTAATCCGCCAACACCAATTTACTAAAGTTGAATTAATTCAGTTTGTTAAGCCTGAAGACTCATATGATGTTTTAGAAAAGTTAACTGGTCACGCTGAAAAGATTCTTCAACTATTAGAATTGCCTTACCGTGTGATGAGTATGTGTACAGCTGATTTAGGGTTTACCGCTGCTAAAAAGTACGATATTGAAGTGTGGATTCCTACACAAGAAACATATCGTGAGATTTCTTCATGTTCAAACTTTGAAGATTTCCAAGCACGTCGTGCAAAAATTCGTTACCGTAATGAAAATAAGAAAGTAGAATATCTACATACAATTAATGGTTCAGGACTAGCTGTTGGCCGTACCGTAACAGCTATTTTAGAAAATAATCAGCAAGCTGACGGATCGGTTATTGTTCCAAAAGTATTAATCCCGTATATGGGTGGAAGAGAAGTAATTAAATAATTTTTAAAATAAAACAGGGTAATAAATCAATTGATTTATTACCCTATTTTCATATTAATTATTCTTTTTATCATTAGAGTCATCTAACTCATCTAAAATATCTTTTTTCATTTCTTCTTTAAAGTTATCATAAATTTCATCTTTTATTTCCTCGTATACTTCATCTTTCACTTCATCGTACACTTTCTCACGCATCTCATCATAAAATTGGTCATTGTCGCCTTCAATAAATTTATCTTTGAAGTCATCATAAACTTTTTCTTTTACTTCATCATAAAATTGGTCATTGTCGCCTTCAATAAATTTGTCTTTGAAGTCATCATAGACTTTTTCTTTTACTTCATCATAAAACTCTTCATTATTTTTCTCGACGAAATCTTCTTTGACATTATCATAAAAGTCTTCTCTTACTTCATCTTTAAAGGTATCTAACTCGGCAGATTTTTCAGCACGTTGTTTAGTACGTCTCTCAACTTTCCGGTCGCGACTAAAAATTATAACCATAGAAAGAATTAAGAAAAGCATGACGATAGAAAAAGGTAGTGCTGCAATTAAGGAGGCAGTTTGTAAAGCATCTAGTCCTCCGTTACCACTGATCAGTAAAATACTAGCCGTACCAGCAATTAAGACTCCCCAAATAACTCTAACTCTCAGCGGAGGATTTAAACTACCTCGTGTGGTCATCGCACTTAAAACATACGTCGCTGAGTCAGCTGAAGTAATAAAGAATATAAAGATAAGGATTACTGCGATAATACTTGTAATCATACCAAATGGTAATCCATCTAACATGACGAACAGCGCTAATTCAACTTCCTCATTAACGACAGAAGCTAAGCCGCCTGATCCATTTATTTCCATGTTTAATGCTGTTCCACCAAATGTACTAAACCAAAGAATAGCAATTACAGAGGGAACGAGTAATACACCGGCGATGAATTGACGAATTGTTCTTCCTTTAGAAATCCTTGCAATAAATAAGCCCATAAACGGCGCCCAAGAGATATGCCAAGCCCAGAAGAAAATCGTATTTTTACCTAACCAATCACTATCAGAAAACGGGGTTAATGTTAAACTCATCGGGATGACTTTAGAAATATAACCACCCAAAGTTGTTACAAAACTATCAGCGATAAATAATGTCGGACCGAAGACTATAATAAATAGCATTAGAACACCCGCAATAGCGATGTTCGTATTACTTAATATTTTAATACCCTTATCAAGTCCAGTTGTTGAAGAAATCATGAATGCAATCGTAACGATAACAATAATAATTAACTGAACTGTAATTGTATTTGGAATCGAAGAAATATGAGATAATCCTCCTGTAATTTGCATCGCACTTAATCCAAATGTTGTCGCAACACCTGTACAAGTAGCCAAAACAGCTAAAATATCAACAGTTTGTCCGATATAACCATCTGTTTTACCTTTTAAAAGTGGATAAAATGCCGAACTAATTAAAGCGGGTTTCCCTTTTTTAAATTGGACATAGGCAAGTGTTAATCCAACAATAGAAAATATAGCCCAAGGATGTAATGCCCAATGATAAGAGCCATATCTTAATCCTGCTAAGGCAGCCTCTCTTGTCCCAGGTTCAATACCCACAGGTGTGTCTAGATAATAAAGTAATGGTTCAGCAACTCCAAAGAATACAAAACCTACTCCAATTCCAGCAGCAAAGAGCATCCCAATCCAAGATATCCAAGCAAATTCTGGTTCATCGTTTGGTTTTCCTAATTTAATATTACCAAAGGGACTAATAGCTAATACGATAATAAATAATACGAAAAATGTAGTAATTAACATATAGAACCAACCAAAAGTGGTAATCATCCAGCCTAATGCGTTACTAGCTAATTCGTTTAGTGAATTTGGCGAAATAACTCCCCATAATACAAATAAAGAAATAATTACAGTAGAAATATAAAATACTTTCCCTAATTTGTCCGGCTTTTCAAATTGATTAACATCATTTTCATTTGTTTGTTGACTCATGGCATTCTCTCCTCAAAAAACTTTTAGTATATTAAAGACCCTAGTTTAAAAAACTAACTTTTTCCACGCTTGTTTAGCTGAGTTAAACTCACTATATTATTATAATGCTTGGGGTATTTAATTATAATGACACTTGATTAAAATGGCTGAAGTAATAAAATTTAGTGTATATCTTCATATTTTATTCCTCTCAAATATGTCCTGACTAATAAATAACTATTAATCAATTTTATTCATTATAATTACAAGTAAGACGATTTACAAGGGGTATCTATCGAAATGATTTAAGAGATTACTTATAAAAAAATAGGTAATGAAAACAGTTGACAAACGATTAAATATTACGTATTATTGTTTATGTCGTCACGGAGGAATACCCAAGTCCGGCTGAAGGGATTGGTCTTGAAAACCAACAGGGGTGTCAAAGCCCGCGGGGGTTCGAATCCCTCTTCCTCCTTTAGATAAAAGCGCTCATTACTTTATAGTAATGGGTTTTTTTATTGCTTAAAACTCATTTTATTCACAAGTGTAACTTAAATAGTGTATAATCAAGTTAATTAAATAATTGAGTTATCACAAAAGGAAGTTAGTGAGAATCTAACACGGTCCC
>DATGTX010000038.1:0-12882 GCA_035301645.1 Pseudogracilibacillus sp.
TTAGTAGGATCAACGATTCCTGCTTCTATCATGTTTACCCATTCGCTTTTCGCTGCGTCAAATCCAACGCCTAGTTCTTCTCCTTTTAGACGTTCAACAACAATTGAACCTTCAAGGCCTGCGTTTTCTGCTATTTGACGAACTGGTTCTTCTAAAGCACGAAGGACAATATTTGCACCTGTTACTTCATCATCGTCTTCAAAGCTTAGTTCAGCTACTTTTTTGTATACGTTAATAAGTGCTGTTCCACCACCTGAAACGATTCCTTCTTCAACTGCTGCACGTGTTGAGTTAAGCGCATCTTCAAGACGTAATTTACGTTCTTTTAATTCAGTTTCAGTTGCTGCACCTACTTTAACTACAGCTACACCACCTGAAAGTTTTGCAAGACGTTCTTGTAATTTTTCTTTATCGAATTCTGAAGTTGATTCTTCTGCTTCAGCACGAATTTGATTAACACGACTAGCGATCACTTCAGGTGCTCCTGCTCCTTCAACGATTGTTGTGTTTTCTTTAGAAACAACAACTTTTGCTGCACGTCCAAGTTGAGTTAATTCAGTTGCTTTAAGATCTAATCCTAATTCTTCTGTAATAACTTCTCCACCTGTAAGTGTTGCAATATCTTCTAACATTGCTTTACGACGGTCACCAAACCCTGGAGCTTTAACTGCTACTGCGTTAAATGTCCCACGTAATTTGTTAACAACAAGTGTCGCTAGAGCTTCACCTTCAACATCTTCAGCAATAATTAAGATAGGTCTACCTTCTTGAACAACCGCTTCAAGAATTGGTAAAACTTCTTGGATGTTTGTAATTTTCTGGTCTGTAATTAAGATATATGGGTTTTCAAATACCGCTTCCATTTTATCGTTGTCAGTTACCATATATGGTGACGCGAAACCGCGGTCAAATTGCATTCCTTCAACAACTTCTAATTCTGTCGCAAAACCACTTGATTCTTCGACTGTAATTACACCGTCGTTACCTACACGTTCCATTGCTTCAGCGATTAGTTGACCTACTTCTTCGTCACCTGATGAAATTGAAGCAACTTGTGCGATTGATTCTTTGTCACCGACTGATTTAGAAATTTCTTCTAAATTTTCGACAGCTGTTTTAACCGCTTGTTCAATTCCGCGACGAATACCAACTGGGTTAGCACCTGCTGTAACGTTTTTTAACCCTTCACGAATCATTGCTTGGGCAAGAACAGTCGCTGTTGTTGTTCCGTCACCTGCTACGTCATTTGTTTTAGATGCGACTTCTGAAACAAGTTGTGCACCCATATTTTCAAATGCGTCTGGTAATTCAATTTCTTTTGCGATTGTTACACCATCGTTTGTAATAAGTGGCGAACCAAACTGTTTATCAAGTACAACGTTACGTCCTTTTGGTCCTAATGTTACTTTGACAGCATCTGCTAATGTATCTACACCTCGTAATAATGCATGACGAGCGTCTTCACTAAATTTAATTTCTTTTGCCATGATTAAATCGTACCTCCCTGAATTTTAATTTATATAAGTTTAATTTTTATTTTTATTATTCAATAACTGCTAAAATATCATCTTCGCGGATAATTAAGTATTCAGTACCGTCATATTTAACTTCTGTTCCTGCATATTTTGAGTAAATAATCTGATTACCTTCTTCAACTTCAAGAGGAACTCTTTTTCCTTCAACAATACTTCCTGAACCGACTGCAATTACTTTTGCTTCTTGTGGTACTTCTTGTGCTGAGTCTGGTAAAACAATACCACTTGCAGTTTTTTCTTCTTGTTTAACAAGTTCGATGACTACACGATCACCTAATGGCTTTATCATGTTAGACAACCTCCTTAGTTCTTTTTTATATTTTGTTAGCACTCAAAGTCACCGAGTGCTAAACCTACTTTCTATATTAAATAATATTCACTAAGAATGCAAGGATTTTACATTATCACTCGCAAACTCTTCAGACTATCAATTAAAAGAAAAGGTATGATACAATAATTAAGATTAGAATTACTTAAAGTGAGGTTGTTAAATGATTCCTAAAAGATATTGGTTTACCTTATTAACATATGTATTAATGCATGCTTCAGGACTTGTAACAATTCCTATTTTCGCATTAGTCTTTAAATTAGGACCGGTTGACGCGCTTGTTTACAGTCAGCTGTTTGCGTTTATCCTAGCAACAATTATTTCATTGTTTATTTTAAGAAATGATATTTCAAATGAACTTAAGACAAGTCAAACAGGTGTTGGTAAAATTATTACTTGGTCAATTATTGGTTTGTTTTTAGCTTATTTAGCTCAGCTCACAGCCGCTTCAATTGAAATGTATGTTCTGGGCATTGACCCTGGCTCTGAAAATACGGCTGATATCATGAAGGTTATCAATGCTTCAACGATATTCTTACTGATCCCAGCGATTTTCGCGCCTATTTTAGAAGAACTTGTTTTCAGAAAAATTATCTTTGGCTCTTTATATAAACGGATGAATTTCTTTTGGGCAGCAATCCTTTCTTCTATCGCATTCGGTGTGATCCATTTAGATCTAACTCATCTGCTTATTTATACAGGCATGGGACTTGTTTTCTCTTACTTATATGTTAAAACTAAAACAATTATTGTTCCCATTATTGTGCATATGGGGATGAACACCATTACGGTTCTAGCTCAATTATTTATTGATGTAGAAGAGTTAGAAAGATTACAAAATGAACTTGGTGCACTTATTAACTTGATTGGAGGTTAATTAAATGGCGTTTGGTATTATGTATATTATGTTAGGTGTATTATTTACCGGGATTGCTGCTTATTCGGGACAGGAATCCGGTTGGAGTTTATTAACAATCGTTTATGCTATTATTGCTATAGTTGACTTTGGAGCAGGCGTTAGACATATTCAAAGATACCGATTAAATAAATCAAAAAAGTAAGCTTTGTCGGGACACTTATACGGGTGTTCTTACAAAGCTTTATTTGTCTTCTGAATAATGTTTCATAAAATAAGCAAGTGATTGAAGTTCAACTGATAAATCAACATGGTGAATACGTACATGTTCAGGTATTGTCAGTCGTGCGGGAGTGAAATTTAATATACCCGTTACTCCTTTAGCAACTAGTCGATTTGCAATTTCTTGTGCTTCAGTTTGGGGCACAGTTAAAATAGCGATTTCTATATCCTCTAATTCTGTTTCTAACTCATCAATATGATAGATTGGCACCCTGCCAATTTCTGTTTTAGATTTACTTTTGGACCGGTCAAATGCCTTGACGATTCTAGTGTTATTACTACGTGTAAAATTATAATTTAAAAAAGCAGTGCCTAAGTTGCCAACACCGATTAAAGCCACTTTAGTTAGCTCATCTTGATCTAATGCATTTTTAAAAAATTCTAATAAATAATCCACATTATAACCATAGCCTTTTTTTCCTAAAGCACCAAAATATGAAAAGTCTCTTCTGATTGTTGCTGAATCGATTTTTATTGCGTCACTTAATTCTTGTGAAGAGACACGGACTTTCCCTTGAATACTTAAATTATTTATAAAACGATAGTAAAGAGGTAATCGTTTTGCTGTTGCTTGTGGTATATGGTGTTTTGCCAAAATTTATTCACTCCTAAACGTCATTACTGCTATTTTAACAGATTAAGTAGTTTAAGTATAAGCTAACTTTTCTTAATTGCTTATACGCCCCTTTTTGCGGTACACTAGTCTAGAATGAGGTGAAGTAAATGATTTTAATGCAATTAAAAAACATTAGTAAATCATTTGGTAGTGATAACATTTTGAGGAATGTCGATTTAGAGATAAAGACATCAGATAGGATCGCGATTGTCGGTCGTAACGGGGCTGGCAAATCAACATTACTTAAAATAATGACCAATGAAATTAGTCACGATAACGGCGAAATTTTTAAAACAAAAGACTTAA
The DNA here is from genome assembly GCA_035301645.1 of Pseudogracilibacillus sp. Taxonomy (GTDB): domain Bacteria; phylum Bacillota; class Bacilli; order Bacillales; family Amphibacillaceae; genus Pseudogracilibacillus. Next base: position 3,924 of record DATGTX010000038.1, read on the forward strand.
ATATAGGCTATTTAGAACAACATATCACAATTAATGAAAATACAACCGTTTGGCAATTTATGCTGAATGTTTTTTCTGATTTTATTATAGAAGAAAAAGCATTAAATGAACTTGCTAAAAAAATAGAAGATAATGCACATGCTAATGTAGATGATACTGATTTAATTGCTTCTTATGGATCACGATTACAAAAATTTGAAGATAGTGGTGGTTATCGCTATGAAAGTGAGATTAAAGGAGTCCTTTCTGGATTGAAGTTCACAGAAGACTTTTATAATGTTCCCGTGAGCTCATTAAGTGGCGGACAAAAAACACGTCTTGCGTTAGGCGAACTTTTATTAACTAAACCAGAGTTGCTTTTTTTAGATGAACCTACTAACCATTTAGATATTGATACTTTGACGTGGCTTGAGTCATATTTGCTTGGCTATCCTGGAGCGATTGTTATTGTCTCACATGACCGTTACTTCTTAGATAAAATCGTTAATACCGTTTATGAAGTGGCTCATCAAACGACAACAAAGTATTTTGGTTCTTATAGTAAATACTTAATCCAAAAGTCAGCGAATTATGAGCAAGATTTAAAACGTTATGATAAGCAACAGCATGAAATAAAAGAAGCTGAAGACTTCATTCAGCGCAATATAGCTCGGGCATCTACGACTAAACGGGCACAAAGTAGACGTAAGGCATTAGAGCAAATGCAAATGCTTGATAAACCACTAGGAGATGAAGCTGCAGCTAATTTTTCTTTCCAAGTTAATAAAGCGAGTGGGAATGATGTGATTCAACTAAATGACTTTGCTTTTACCTACCCCAATCAAGATGTGCCGCTTTTTAAAAATATTTCTTTTACTGCCCATCGTGGCGAGCGAATTGCTCTCATTGGTAAGAATGGAATTGGTAAAACGACTTTATTAAATGAAATTATGAACCATAACCCTAAAATTAACATTGGTACTAATGTAGAAATTGGCTTTTATGATCAAGAACAAGCTTTACTTTCTTTAAAAAACACCGTCTTAGAAGAAGTGTGGAGTGAATTTCCACATATTGAAGAAAAAAACATACGAAGTACACTAGGTAATTTTCTTTTTACTCAAGATGACGTGTTAAAGACAGTCCAAACATTAAGCGGTGGAGAAAAAGCGCGTGTCTCGCTCGCAAAACTAATGCTACTTAATGCAAACTTGCTCATTTTAGATGAACCTACCAACCACTTAGACTTAGATAGCAAAGAAGTTTTAGAGTCAGCTTTATCACAATTTCCTGGAACAATCTTATTTGTCTCTCATGACCGTTACTTTATTAACAAAATTGCTGATAAAGTGATTGAACTCACGCCAGACGAAGCTGTTGTTTATTTAGGTGATTATGATTATTATGTTGATAAAAAGACAGAGATGAAAGAAATAGAAGCTTTTGAAAATAAGCCTGAAACAGTTATTAAAACAGAAAGTAAACGTAAATTAAGCTTTACAGAACAAAAAAGAGTTCAAAGTGAAACACGCCGGTTAGAAAGAGAAATTGCAGAAATTGAAGCATCTCTTGAAGAAAACGAAGCAAAACTAGAGGTATTAGAACTGCAAATGACAGAACCCGATGTCTTTCAAAATCACGAAAAATTAATGGAACTGACTGAAGAAACAAACGAATTAAAAGAAATAATTAACAAACTACTGGAAACATGGGAAACTGCGCAAATAGACTATGAAGCATATACAAATGAAACAATAGACTAAAAAATGCTCGTTTAGATAATTATCTAAACGAGCATTTTTTATTAAGACAAGGCTTTTAAACCAACAACACCTATAATTATTAAAATAACACTTGCAATACGGCCCTTGCTTCTCGATTCACCAAAGAATACCATATTCATAAGCACCGCACCTGCTGTACCTACGCCTGTCCAAACTGCATAAGCAGTGCTAACTTGTAAGAAATTAAATGCAAAATACAAGAATACAAATGATGCCCCAAATCCACCTAGATAAAGAATCGCACTAAATACGTTTCTTTTTTTACTAAATTTTGTTAAACCAACAACTCCAACTAGTTCACTCGTCGCCGCTAAAAAGACATATAGCCAACCCATCTATTTCAAACCTTCCATTACTTTTTTCTCATCTATTCCATCAGCTATTTTTAATCCAATGACACCAGCTATTAAAATAATAATGAAAATAAGCTTCCCTAAATTAATTGTTTCATTAAATAAAAATATATCCATTAACGTGGTGCCTAGTGTCCCCACCCCAGCAAAAAATGCATAAACCGTTCCTGTAGGTAAAAGCTCACAAGCTTTCGTTAAAAAGTAAAAGTCGATGATAATAAATGTAATAATAAAAATCCATTGCCACCATGCGTTAACGACATTAAAGCTAAATATCCAAACTAATTCAAAAAAAGATGTTAAGGCAACATAACCCCACGCCTTGCTCATATATATTTCTCCTATCTTTATGACTGACTGTCATTCATTATAACGTATAGTTAAGAAAATGTTAACTATTGTTTCTCGATACCTAAAGCATCAAATAAAAATACAATAACTTCATTTCGTTGAACTTCTATCTCACGCTCATTACTGTAATCATATAAAAACACTTGCTCAGCAGCAGACTCTATTAACCCAATAACTAATTTAGCAGTTCGGTGAGGATCAATTGTCTGACGGATAGACTTTGCTGCTTTGGCTTCTTTTAAAACCGTGCTAATCCATTCATAAACTGGCGCATACACAGTCTCCCACTCTTTTAAATGTTCTGTCGAAGCTAATCCAGAATAAATCATAGCCATTACTTCACTATATTCTTTTGTCACAGCAAAAATACTATCCACAATATTTTTAAGTTTTACTTCAATCGTTTGTTCGTTTTTAACTTCAATTTTTATTCGCTTCATTATAATTTCAACCATAACTTCAGCAATTGCAGGCATTAACGATAGCTTTGATGGAAAATATAAATAAAATGTACCTTGGGCAATTTGCGCATCTTTAACAATATCGGAAACTTTTGTTTGCTCAATACCATTTTCTTTAAACAAGTGAATTGACGATTGAATAATAGCATTACGTTTTCCCATCCTATTCCCTTCCTTTTTCATAGATTTTCTAAAGTATAGCTTAAACTTCTACTTGCTGACAAGCAAAAAATCCACCAACTCTATTATTAACTAGAGTCGATGGATATTTGTATTAATTATTTAACTAAACAACGATTCGCCTTCTTTTGAATGTTCAACAGCAATTAGATACACAATGCTAAAACCGATCATTGTGGATAAAACAGTACTTCCTCCGTAACTAATAAACAAGAGTGGAATACCTGTTACCGGCATAATTCCTATTGTCATACCTATATTTTGGAACGTGTGAATCAAAATTAAACTCATATAACCAAAAGTAACATATGCGCCAAAAGGATTCTTTTCAAGCACTTGCATCCCTAAAGTTAACAATTTATACAAGAGTAAAAAGAACAAGAAGACAACCCCTGCTGCCCCTATAAAACCAAAGCTTTCACCAATAATCGAAAAAATAAAATCAGTATGCGCTTCTGGTAATTGAACTTCTGGATTACTCATGCCTTTTCCGTTTAATTGACCCGATCCAACAGCTAACATTGATAAATCAATTTGATAGGTATCATTACTGTCTTGGACCTCGGGAGAAAACCAAGTTTCAATTCGCTCAATTTGATACGGTTTGATTCCAATTACTTTTTCTGCAAGCTCAGGTAAATTAACAATTAACATTAAGCTTAAACCGATTGCAACTATACTTCCAACAGCCACTACTGTGAGAATCTTCCAATCAATCCCTGATAATAAAATCATCGTTGCCGCGATAAACACAAATACAATCGATGTTCCTAAGTCAGGTTGTTGAAAAATAAATATGATAGGTAGAACAGTATAAATCAAAATTTTCCCAATTAAAAGGAAGTCAGATTTGGTTGTCGCAAATTCATACCTTTGTTTATGTTTATGAATCGTTGCTGATAAAAATAAAATGAACGCTAACTTAGTAAGCTCTGCTGGTTGTAATGTAAGGCCCGGTAAACCTGTAAAAGCACGCTTTGCATTATTTCTTGATTCAGCTAAACTTTCAGGACTAATTTCAAGTAAAAGTAATAATACAATCCCAACAATATATAGATAAACACTTATTTTTTCTAATTGTTCCGACTCAAGTATTTGGAAAGCGACTAAAATTAAAATTCCGATACCAAAAAATATAACTTGTCTCAGAACGAAGTTATCTTGGTATTGACCTAATTGTTGGGCGTTAAATATTGCAAGCAAACTAACAGTCATTAACAATATTAATATAACAATTAAATCAAGCTGGATATAGTGTGACTGCTTTCTATTCAAATAAACCACCAATTTTCTTTTCAATCATACATACTCAAGAATTAATTATAACATAACTTTAATAAATAAAATTGAAATTTAATTAATTAGTTATCAACATTTACTTACTCATATATACCAAGTTAAATTAGCACTTGTCCACATTATCAACAGCCTTATTAACACTTACACACAAATTAATACACATTAGATAAGTTGAATTAATGAGATTTTAATAAGATATGCACACACTTGTTAATAACTTGTGGATTACTTTAAAATTAAACTCGGGTTCGCATTAAGATCCCAAGGAGCAAACACTTCTTTTTCATATAGAAAACCTGCGGCAGCACCGATCATCGCTGCGTTATCAGTACAAAGTGATATAGGCGGGATAAATAATGGGATATTACTACTTAAAAATCGTTCTTTTAATGAATTTCGCAAACCACTATTTGCAGCAACGCCACCAGCAACGATTACTTGTTTAACTTTATATTCAATTGCTGCATGATATGTTTTTTCAGTAAGCACATCAACAACGCTTGCCTGAAAGCTTGCTGCTATGTCTTTGGGTATAATCTCTTCATTTTTTTGATTTTTATTATGTATATAATTAATCACAGAAGATTTTAAGCCACTAAAACTAAAATTATAACTTCCTTTTTCTAACCAGGCACGTGGAAAATCAATTGATTCAGCTCCTTCTTTAGCTAGCTTATCAATTCTTGGCCCTCCTGGATAAGGTAACTCTAAAACACGTGCTATTTTATCAAACGCTTCGCCAGCTGCGTCATCTAATGTCTCACCAATCACTTCGTACTCACCATGAGCTCTCATTAACACAAGTTCCGTATGACCGCCCGAGACAATTAAAGCAAGTAAAGGAAATTCAAATTCTTGTTCTAATTGATTTGCATAAATATGGCCTGCAATATGATGGACGGGGATAAGTGGTTTTCCTTTCGCAAATGCGATTGCCTTCGCTGCGTTGACACCGATAATTAATGCGCCTACTAATCCTGGGCCTTCTGTAACAGCTATCGCATCAATCTCATCCCATGACATTTTCGCGTCTGTTATTGTCTTTTCTAAAACAAGTGTAATTTGTTCAACATGATGCCTCGATGCTATTTCTGGAACGACTCCACCAAAACGTTTATGACTTTCGATTTGGGAAGCTACAGTATTTGTAATGATTTCACGACCATTTTTAATAATGGCTGCTGCTGTTTCGTCACAACTCGTTTCAATCGCTAAAATATAATAATCTTTGTTCATGTTAGATTCACCCACATTACTAATGCATCTTCATTATCATCAGTATAATATTTTTTTCTAATTCCACCCGGAACAAGCCCAAATTTCTGATACATATTTTGCGCTATTTCATTCGATATTCTTACTTCTAAAGATAAACGTTCAGCCCCTTGATTCTGTGCATATTGCAATGCATAACCAAATAGATGTTCACCAATTTTAAAACCGCGATATTTTTTTAATATTGCTATATTTGTAATTTGAGCATCTTCATAAACAATCCATAAGCCGACGTATCCAATAATCGTGTTATCTGTTTCAACTATAAAGTAATGTGCAAATTTATTTTCTTTAACTTCGTAATTAAATATTTCTTCAGTCCATGGTGAAGCAAATGACTTTTTATCAATTTCCATGACAGCTTCAACGTCTGAGCTTTTCATTTCTCTTATTCGCATTTCAGCCATTATTAATCGCTTCCTTTTTCCTTAGCTTTTAACCAATTAGCTTCAGCTTCTGCCAATCGGAGATATTCAGGCGTAAGCTGATGAAGATCTGCAATATCTTTATCCAAACCTATAAGTGCTAAGTTACTTGGATTACTAATATGAAAAGGTGTTTCCGGTATAATAGCTAATGTTTTTAATTCTTCACTCATTAAATCTTCAAATTTTTTAATATCAGGACTCAGTAAAATTACTTCTTCGTTCAATGAAATCAGGTTTTCTGCTAAATTTAAAAATGATACATTAGCGTCTTGCTTAACAGATGTTACTTTACCATTTGCCACGCGATATATTCCTGCAAAAACATTTTCTCTTCTTGCATCAAAAAATGTACAGACTAAACCATCTCTAAGCTTAGCTTGATAAGCGAGTGATTCTAAGCTAGAGACTCCAACCACTGGGATATCTAATGCCCAGGCAAGAGACTTTGCTACTGTTACGCCTATTCTTATGCCTGTATAAGAACCTGGACCTTCACCTACTATTATTTTTTCTAGGTTCTCTGGTTTTATATTTATATCTTTCATTAATTCAACTATAGCAGGCATTAGACGTGATGAATGGTCTTGATTTACTTTTGTAACCTTTTGTCCAATTAATTCTGTATCATTTAAAATAGCTACTCCTAAAATATTAGTAGATGTATCAATTACTAATGTCTTCATTTATTCTTCTCCTTTAAAACTCTTAAAAAGTTCTAATACAAGACGTTCAATTTGTTTGTCTTCTGTTCCAAAAATAACTTCTCTTGTACTATTTGCTATATAATTAATCTGTATTGCTAACCTTTTTGTTGGTAGCACGTCTTCAATAAATTTTGCCCATTCAATAACAGTCACAGATTTAGAAAGAATATACTCTTCTATACCTAAATCTTCTTCCGAAAATTCTAAACGATAGGCATCAATATGATAAAATGGCATCCGACCCTCATATTCTTTTATAATTGTAAATGTCGGGCTTGTAATTACTCTTTTTACTCCTAATCCTTTACCTAAACCTTTAGTAAAAGTTGTTTTACCAACACCTAAATCACCTTCAAGCGTTATTAAAATAGGATCAGTTATTTTACTACCTAGCATTTCTGCTAATTTTTTTGTATCCTCTTCTGAATATGTTTCAATTATCTTTTTCAACTTTGCACCTACTTTAAATGAATATATCCATTGCTTTTTAATATTTGGTTATAAGAGTTTAGAAAAACTTCAGAGTTGCTTGATTCAACCACTTCACCAATTTTGGTAACTTTTATTCCCATCTTTTCTGCTATCTCTTTAATCGTTATCCAATTTTTTTCACTCGTTGTACCGACAAGCTCAAAATCTTCCCCACTAGTATATTTAAACTTAAATAGAAGTTCTTTTGCTAGGTTATTTAACTCTTTACTTACCGGCACCAATTCGTCATCAATTATTATACTTACTTTTGACGCTTTAGCAATTTCATTCAATTCACTACTTATTCCATCACTAATATCATTTAAACATAAGCGATTAATTTCTTTAAGTGCCTGTATGAAAGTCACTCTAGGTTCAGGTTTACGATGGCGATTAATATAGAATTTTTCGTTTTCTATTTTTAATTCTCCTAATAATATATCTAAACCTGCACCAGAGTCACCTAAAGTTCCTGTGACAAAAACAATATCATCTACTTTAGCATCTGAGCGATACCTTATTTTCTTTTCGTCTGCGTAACCATTCACAGTAATAGATAAAACAAATGTATCACCCGAAACAGTATCGCCACCTATTAAATCCATTTTATATTCTTTAGCCAATTGATCTAAGCCTGAAAACACGTCTAATATGTCTGATTCCTGCCAATGCTTAGGTATAACAATCGATACTAAATAAAACTTAGGCAATGCTCCCATTGCAGTTAAATCACTAATAGTAGCTGCTAAACAGCGATAACCTAGTTCCTTCATAGAAACAGTTTTATCCTTAATAAAATGAATATTTTCAACAAACGTATCCACCGCAATCACGATAGATTCATTCGCCTGCTTAAAAACAGCAGCATCATCACCAATTCCTTTTAAAAGAGATGATTCACGATAATAACTTTGTTTTATCTTATTAATTAAATCAAATTCATTCAAGGTCATCATACTTTCTTAGTTTTTCTCTTATATATAGTTTCTCACTAAACAGTTTATTATTCAATTGAAGTTTACTAAATGCCTATAAAACACAAAAAAACATGATATCTTATCATGTTTATAAAATGGCGATCCGGACGGGACTCGAACCCGCGACCTCCAGCGTGACAGGCTGGCATTCTAACCAACTGAACTACCGGACCTTATTATGTTTTTATGTACACTTTAAATATAAATTGGTTGCGGGGGCAAGATTTGAACTTGCGACCTTTGGGTTATGAGCCCAACGAGCTGCCAGACTGCTCCACCCCGCGATATGTTTTAATAAGTATTTCAATCCTTATTAAAGAAATACTGACTGGCGGCGACCTACTCTTGCAGAGACAAAGTCTCAACTACCATCGGCGCTGAAGAGCTTAACTACTGTGTTCGAGATGGGAACAGGTGTGACCTCTTCGCGATAACTACCAGACAATATTATTTTGTGTGTAAGTTTAAGTATAACTTGTTTATATGAAAATACAAGTTATTAATACTTATACACTAAAAACTAAATAAGAACAGTATGTAATCAACATGAATCATCAAAATCATTTTAGATAAGTCCTCGATCTATTAGTATTTGTCAGCTTCGTATGTTACCACACGTCCACGCCAAACCTATCAACCTTGTCGTCTAGCAAGGGATCTTACTCATTTAAAATGATGGGAAGTCTCATCTCGAAGC
>DATGTX010000039.1:0-20901 GCA_035301645.1 Pseudogracilibacillus sp.
TGTACGAGTCAATGCAAAAAGTCGCAAAAGATTATGAATATTATGGGCCAGATAGAACTTTCACTGAGCAAGATCCTAATACAGGTGAATCGAAATCTGTGACGCAACCTATTCAAGCAGGTGCTGTTTTAATTGAAAACAATTCTGGAAAAATAATAAGTTTCGTCGGAAATCGTGAGGCTACAGTAAATGATCATTTTAATTATGCAATGAACGCAAAACGCCAACCAGGCAGTACATTTAAACCTTTAGCTGTTTTTGCACCAGGGATGGATTTGGGAATATTACAACCCGGCACTGTCATACCAGATATACCAGATGGCAATGCTAATAGTCCGTCAAACTATGGAAATGGATATTATGGGTTAGTTTCTGCCCGAGAAGCTCTAACAAAATCTCATAACGTTTCAACTACAAACGCTTATAAAATGATAAAAGATGAAAACCCTGCAAAAAACTATTTAAGAAAAATGAACCTTGATCTGACAAAAGAACATGAAACAATTGATTCTTTAGCTCTCGGTACAAATGATGTATCTGTTGAACAAAACACGAGTGCCTTTTCTACTCTAGGTAATGAAGGTAAATATGCTGATTCGTATATGATTGATAAGATTACAACAAACGATGGTGATGAAGTATATGAACATGAACTTGACCCAGTAGATGTCTTCTCACCACAAGCAGCATACTTAACCATTGATATGATGCGTGATGTATTAACACAAGGAACGGGTACTTTTGTTCCGGCACAACTAAGCAATTCTGGTGTCGACTGGGCTGGTAAAACAGGGACTTCACAAGATTACCGAGATGCTTGGTTTATCGGAATGAATCCAAATGTAACGCTAGGTACTTGGATTGGTTATGAAACCCAAGCCTCAATTTGGTGCGATAATTGTACTTATAGTTATAGCCAAAGAAACCAAAAATTATGGGCTAATTTAATTAATAAAGCGACAGAAGTTAATCCTGAGCTGATGGCTCCTAAAGAACAATTTAAAGAGCCTGAAAATATAGTTACTCGCAATTATTGTGCAATATCTGGGCTTGCGCCATCAAAACTTTGTAGTGATGCTGGTTTAGTCACTTCAGATATTTACGATTCTAAATATGTGCCTTCCAAAAAGGATGATAGTTTAGTTGGACAAAGTGGAAAAGCAAAACTCGTGCTTGTTAAAGACAAGGAAGTTGTAGCGGGAGATAAAACGCCAAGTGAATTCACTTTCTCTGGTAAATCATCAGGATATGCCTTTAATCCAGAATTTTTAAAAGCGAATGGTTATGATAAATTAGGTGATTTATCAGTCTTGTTCCCACGGACAAATCGTGATGCTTGGGAAAAAATATCTGTATCGGGAAGTAAAAATGTAGCTTCGAGTTCAATTAAAGATGATGGTAAGCCACCAGCAAAACCAGGGGATATTAAAGCTAAAGGTGAAAAAATATCTTGGGGTGCTTCAAGTGGAAATGTTGTTGGGTATCGGATATATAAAGGCTCTAATAAGATTGATTCGACAACTTCTACTTCATTTACTTTACCACAAGGTGATGGGAAATATAGCGTAAAAGCTGTCGATTACTTTGGTCGTGAATCAAGTGCTTCAAACGAAATTAAAGTTTCTGTGGAAAAAGACGACAAAAAGGCTAAAGACAAAGACCAAAAGAAAGACAATAAAAAAGAAGATAAAGATAAAGACAAGAAAGAGAAGGACAAAAAAGAGAAAGAAGATAAAGAAGATAAAGACAAGAAAGAGAAGGATAAAAAAGAGAAAGAGGATAAAGACAAGAAAGAAAAAGATGAAAAAGAAAAAAAGGAAAAAGAGAAAGAGGAAAAAGAAAAGAAAGAGAAAGAGAAAAAAGATAAAGAGAATAAAGAAGAAAAAAATTAATCAAAAAACACTCCATAATGGAGTGTTTTTCGTTTTTAATCTTGCTTTGTAGAGCCTCTGTCTATGATTCGATGCGGTAAAATTACTTCTGTTTCTTCCACTTCTTCTTTATTCATGTATTTAGTAAGTAATCTCATTGCTACTGCACCAATGTCATACATTGGTTGCATAACAGTTGTTAATGTTGGACGCACCATCATTGCAACTCGTGTATTATTAAAACCTGTTACTTGGATGTCTTCAGGAACATTATATCCTAAGTCTTGTGCCCCATGAATCACACCAAGTGATGTTTCATCAGTTACAACAAATACTTGTTTAATAGCGTAATCGCTTTTTAATAATTTTTGAATACTTTTCATTCCACCATCATAATTACATTCTCCTTGAACAATTAAGTTCTCATCTAGTGTAATGCCTGCTTCAGATAAAGCTCTTTCATAACCAGCACGTTTTAAATAGTTAGATTGGATATAATCGTCACCCGTAATAAACGCAGGTTGAGTTTTCTCATTTCCTATTAACTTCATTGTTGCTTCAAATGCTGCTTCTTCGTAATCAATATTAACAGAAGGCAACGTATTTGTTGGATCATAAGTTGCTGCTAACACAACCGGAACTGGAGACGTTTTAAATTGATTAATATGTTCTTGTGTTATCTTTCCACCCATGAAAAGAATTCCATCAACTTGCTTTTCTAACATCGAGTTAATGAGATTTATTTCTTTATCTAAGTTTTGATCTGAATTACTTAAAATTGTATCATATTTATACATTGTCGCAATATCTTCAATTCCGCGTGTCAATTCAGAATAAAATACACTTGAAATATCAGGAATGATTGCTCCTACAGTAGTTGTTTTTTTACTTGCTAAACCTCTTGCAACAGCATTCGGACGATAACCTAATTCTTCAATTACGCCTAATACTTTTTTACGTGTAGTTGGTTTAACATTAGGGTTATGGTTAACAACCCGAGAAACAGTCGCCATTGATACATTAGCTTCTCTTGCTACATCATAAATTGTTATATTACTCATTATTATCTACCTCCGCACGTTCTATATTATATATCTGTTCTTATCATACTCTAGACAGACAAAAAACACAAAAAAACAACAGAATTCTATTTTTCTTGAATTCTGTTGTTACGCTTAATTAAATTTTTTCGAAAAAACATTTAGCTCATTCATAAAGGTATCAAATTGCTCAAAGTCCATTTGTTGTTGTGCATCTGATAATGCAACTGCTGGATCTGGGTGTACTTCAGCCATAATTCCATCTGCACCAATAGCAATACCTGCTTTAGCAGCTGGGATTAATAAATCTCTTCTACCAGTTGAGTGGGTCACATCAACAATAACCGGTAAGTGTGTCTCTTGTTTTAAAATTGGAACTGCAGAAATATCTAATGTATTTCGCGTTGCTGTTTCATATGTTCTAATTCCGCGCTCACATAATATTATATTTCCGTTACCACGCGAAATAATGTATTCTGCTGCACCAATAAATTCAGCAATTGTTGCTGACATACCTCGTTTTAAAATAACTGGTTTGTCAGTTTCTCCAACTCTTTTTAATAATTCAAAGTTTTGCATATTTCTTGCACCGATTTGAATCACATCAATATAATCTAGTGCTTCTTCTACATCTCCTGGCGTAACAATTTCACTTACAACCGCTAAACCATATTCATCTGCTACTCTTTTTAATATTTTTAAACCTTCTAAACCTAATCCTTGGAAATCATAAGGAGATGTTCTTGGTTTATAAGCACCACCACGTAATAGTTTTAAACCTTTGTCTTTTACTTCTTTTGCTACACTAGCCACTTGTTCATAACTTTCAACGGCACATGGACCAGTAATAAAGTGGGCTTCACCATCTCCAAATTTTGCGCCATTTATATCAATAATAGTATCTCCAGCTTTTCTTTTACGAGAAACGAGTAGTTCTTTTTGATGATCATCTTTTTGAATATCTAGGCCGGCTTTAAATATTTCTTTAAAGATATGTTTAATAGTTCCATCTTCAAATGGACCATCATTATGCTCAATAATTTTATCAAGCATATCACGTTCTCTAACCGGATCGTAACGACGCGTACTCTGCTTTCCTTTAATTCCACCGATTGTTTGTACAAGTTCAGCACGCTTGTTTACAAGCTCAAGTAAATCTAAATTGATACCATCTAGTTCTTCACGTAATTTATCCATCTCATTGTTGGTCATCAAACTACTCTCCTTTTTTATTTTCTAACAATTGAAACAATTCACTTTATGTTAGTTTCTTTTGCTTTTTTAGTTATAGTTTCTAGTATATACTTTTCTATGTAATAACTCTAATGAAAACAATTATTCTCATTTTAAAATAAAACCAGATTATCTCACTTACTAAGTAAGTGGAAATAATCTGGTTTCATTCTTTACTATTTAGTTTTATTTTTTAAATCTTGTGCATCTTTTTTTGCACCTTGTTTTACATCTTGTGCGTCTTTGTTAGCTTGTTGTTTTAAATCTTGAGCGCCTTTTTTTGCATCATCTTTTAGATCTTTTGAATCTTTTTTAATGTCCTCTGATCTAGATTTAGCATCTTTAGCTACTGATTTAGTTTGTTTAGCAACATCTTCTTTAATTTCTGAAGATGTATCTGCAACATCATCTTTTAATGATTTAGCTTTATTTGACACATTTTCAGCTAAGTCTTTTGTTTTTTCAGTCGTGTCTTTTGAAAACTCACTAACACTATCTGATACTTTTTTGGAAACATCAAGGCCTTTATCCTTTAATTCATTTCCTTTTGACATTGCTGTTTCTGAAAGTTCACTACCCTTTTCTTGGAGTGTGTCTTTCCACTCTCCTGCTTTTCGAGTTACTTCTTGTGATCCTACATTAATATCTTCACGCATTTCTCTACCTGATTTAGGAGCGAATAATAGTGCAACTGAAGCTCCTACAACACTACCAATAAGTGAGCCAATTAAAAAATCTTTTGTACTAAAGTTGTTGTAATCTGACATAATTAATCTCCTCCATTGTTTTAAGTTGAATTTACTTCTTTTTATTAACAAGATTTAAAACTGCTGTACCCCATTTTACAGCTTGAGTTGCTTTTTCAACATCTTCAGTAGATGTTTTTGTAATATTAGATGATAATCTACTTAACGATTGAGTTAATTTGAAGAACGTTCCACCTAACTCATCCACACCATAAAATACATTATCTAACTTAGATGATTTATTAGTAATGTCTGCTGCTAAATCATTAGTCTTTTCTAACAAATGGGTTGTTTCTGTTGTAATACCCTCTACTTGTTTTTCTAAACCTTCTAACGTATCTGCTACATTATTAAGTGTTTTTTTTGCTGCAGTTAACGTTTGTGCGATATAACCTACTAAAACCGCGAATGCGATTGCTGCAATGATTGCTGCAATTGATAATGCTGCTGCCATTTTATCCAACTCCCCTTTAAATTATTGACTAGATTTTATCTGTTTATCTGCTACATGTTATATAACCAATTGAACGAATAGTTAAACATTTTTTGGTTATATTTCTATTATATACATAATTTTATATTTTATCGACCATATTAAAATTAATTATTTTTTTCTTCTTCATATGCGACCTGATATTTTTGAATATCTCCCGCTCCCATGAATATTAATACGGCATCTTCATATTTTTTAAGCTCAGACACTTTTTTAATATCTAAGAAATGGCTACCTGGTATTTTATCAATCAAGTCTTGAATTGTTAAATCACCAGATTCTTCGCGAGCAGATGAGAATATATCGCATAAATAAATATGATCTGCTACTTTAAGACTTGTCGCAAAATCATCTAAAAACATCGCTGTCCTTGTATAAGTATGTGGTTGAAATATCGCGATGATTTCTTTTTTAGGATATTTTTTTCTAACTGAATCAATCGTTGCAGTAATTTCAATTGGGTGGTGAGCATAATCATCTATAATAATTTGTGACCCACTTTTGCGTTCAGAAAAACGACGCTTAACGCCACCAAAAGAAGTTAAGTTTTTCATAATGTCACTTTCCATTCCTTCATAGTGACAAAAAGCGATCACTGAAAGTGCATTTAAGATGTGATGGTTCCCATACATTGGTATTAAAAATGTATCAAAATATGTATTTCTTACAAACACATCAAATTGTGTGCCGTCTTCAGTTTCTTCAATATTTTGGGCTTGGAAGTCATTTGTATTTGATAAACCATAATAAACAATTGGTACTCGTGTTTCAAGTTTGTGTAAATATTCATCGTCACCACAAGCAATAATACCTTTTTGAACTTGATTAGCCATTTCTTGAAACGCATCGAAAACATCATTCACATCTGTAAAATAGTCTGGATGATCAAAATCAATGTTCGTCATAATCGCATAATCTGGATAGTAATCTAAAAAGTGACGTTTATATTCACATGCTTCAAAAACAAAGTACTTACTATCTTCATGTCCACGTCCTGTACCATCACCAATTAAATAAGATATTGGCATGCTTTCTTCTAGCACATGTGCGAGTAATCCAGTTGTTGAGGTTTTTCCATGAGATCCAGTAACCGCAACACTTGTATATTTCTTAGCCCATTCACCTAAAAATTCATGATATTTATAATACTCTACGCCCATCTCTTTTGCTTTTTTTATTTCAATATGCTCATCAGAAAACGCGTTACCAGCAATAATGATATCATCACTTGTAATGTTGTCTGCTGAAAAAGGGAGTATTTCGATATTTTTTTCTTTCAAAGCATCTTCAGTAAAAAAATACTTATCTATGTCTGAACCTTTTACTTTTTCTCCTGAATCATATAATATATGTGCTAATGCACTCATACCGGTACCTTTAATACCAATAAAATGGTAATTTTTCATAATAATCCTCCAAAAATTTACTTCTTTATTTTTTTTCTAAAATGACAGGTTTTAACTTTTCATTCGGTCTATAAACGCGGCCTTGTTTTGCTGATGGTTCGCCATTTAACAATACATTATCGCCTGTAAAACCAATATCAATTTGTAGTAAATCGCTCCCTATACCATACATATCAACTGGAGCACCACGTTCTTCAAATAAAGTGATTTTTTCTTCATTAAATCCACCACTAGCTACAATCTTTACATGTTCAAACCCTTCATTATCTAATGCTTCTCTTAACGCAAAGACAAGTTCAGGATTAACGCCACGCGGGTCAAAAGTTCCCATTAAATCATAGTTTTTAAAGAAATACTTATCTACCATTGTTCCAGACGTATCAATTCGAACTGCTTTTAGTTTTTCTCCAAATTCATGAGCAACTTTTAGCGAATCAGTTATAACGTCATTATTATAATCAACTAATGCCATCAATTCATCATCTGGAAACATTTCTTGATATGCTTTAGAGGCTTCAACAACGTCCCCTTTGAACATTTGTATTAACGCGTGAGGCATTGTTCCTATACCTTCTTTACCCCACCATTCGTTCATAGCATGTGTTGCTTGAGCAGTCGAACCTCCAATAAATGCTGCATAACCATCACCTGCTTGTTGTGTAAAATGATCATCACGATCTCCCATAAATATAACCGGTTTTTGAACTCCTGAAACACGCGCAGCTTTTGCTACATTATAAACATTTGTCGCAACTGAAGTTCTTCTTGCAAGTATGCCATCAATAATTCCTTCTAAAAAACCAAAATCTTGATATGGGCCTGTGATTGTTAAAACTGTTTCAAAAGGTTTTATTTTATCGCCATCTTTTAATGAATGAATTACTAACTTTTCTGGATTCGTTGCGAATGTCTGAATAAGTGCGATTACTTCATCACTACCACATAAAACCGCTTTTTTCCTTTGAAAAAACTGCATTGTTACAGTGTTATTAGGTAACTTTTTCTCAACAATTTCTTTTGTTTTCAAAAAATAAACTGCAGAAAACCAACCTTCTCCTACACGTTCATCAAATTTAAATGTTTTGTTAGTTAAACGATCTATTTTACCAGATAGTTTTTGTTCAATTTCTTTCATCAAAGTGGCCCCTTATTTTACTTTATAGTTTTATAGTTTTTTAGTCTTGTAATTGTAAATTAAGCTGATCTGCTTCTTCTTTACTGATCAACACATCACGTGGTTTAGGACCATTCTGGCTTGAAATTAGTCCTTTATATTCTAATGTATCAATAATGCGTGCTGCTCGATTATACCCTATTCTAAACCTTCTTTGCAATAGTGAGGTGCTTGCTCGATTATGTTCCGTGATAAATAAGATTACTTCACCTAAGAGTTCATCTTCTTCCTCTTCTTCTACAAGGCTCTCTAAAAGTTCAGCTTGTTCAAAAAGGTATGTTGGCTCAGCTATGGAGCGTGCATGATTTGTAACTCTTTCAATTTCTTCATCAGAAACAAACGGGCCTTGCAATCTAAGTAGTTTGTTTGAACCACTTTCCATAAATAACATATCACCCCTACCAAGTAGCTTCTCAGCCCCACCTTCATCCAAGATTGTTCTTGAATCAATTTGTGATGACACACTAAATGCAATTCGTGTCGGAATATTAGCTTTAATTAATCCAGTTATTACATCAACTGAGGGTCTCTGTGTTGCAACAAGTAAATGAATTCCTGCAGCCCTGGCCTTCTGTGCAATTCGACAAATTGCATCTTCAACTTCTTGAGGTGATACCATCATTAAATCTGCTAATTCATCAATTACGATCACAAGATATGGCATTTTGTCAGCTTTATCTGTTACCTTTTGATTGTATTTGGCAATATCTCTTACACCATACTCGACAAATTTTTTATAGCGATCTTCCATTTCATTTACAGCCCACTTAAGTGAAGCTGAAGCAGCTTTAGCATCTGTTATAACAGGAGATACTAAATGCGGAATACCATTATAAGGTGATAATTCTATCATTTTCGGGTCAATTAATAAAAACTTGACATCTTCATGATGACATTTATAAATTAAGCTAAGTAAAATTGTGTTTATACATACACTTTTCCCTGAACCTGTCGCACCAGCGATAAGTCCGTGTGGCATTTTATTAATCGATGTAATAAGTGGCTCACCTTCGACTGTTAAACCTAATGCTATTGGCAAAGGGTTTTCATTATACTTAAAAGTTTCATTTTCAATAACATCTTGAAAACTCACAACTTGACGTACTTCATTTGGCACTTCAATACCGACAGTGTTTTTCCCCGGGATAGGTGCTTGGATTCGAATGTCTTGAGCAGCTAGATTGAGTTTTAAATCATCAGATAAATTACGGATCCGACTCACTTTCACTCCGGACTCTGGGCGTAATTCAAAACTTGTCACCGTAGGCCCTTGCGTTACGTTAACGACAGACGCACCTACATTAAAATGATTTAATGTCTCTTTTAAAATATCACTTTGTTCTTGCAACCAATTTGAACTCGATTCGTCATTATTTTCTTCTCGATCGTTTAAAAGGTGCATTGGAACAGGCACTTTTTCACGTTCTTCAAACGTAACTGGCTTAACTACTTTTTGTGGTTGGATAGGTTCTACTTCTAGGTCACGTTGAAAGATGTCTTTCTGAGAATCAGCTATAGGCGTTTCAGTTAACTGTCTTTGTTTAACATGAGTTTCTAAATTATAATCATTAAACTCATTCTCGGCTGAAATATGCTCGGTCGAATATTCGATTTTTTCATCTTGTTCTGGTACATATTTACTCGTCATAGGCTCATTAATTTTCGGGCTTAAAGATGGACTTTTTTTTACCTTTTCTGGTTCTTTTTCCTGATTAACTTGAGGCCTTTTTTCCAGTTTTTTAAAAACAGCATCTAATTCGTCTGGTGTAGATCCTCTTTTAAGTTTCTCAAAATGCTGTTGCTGTTTTGCTTCTTCTTTTATTTTGATTTCTTCTTCACGCTCTTGTTTAATAATTCTTTCTGGCTTAGGCCGTGCTTTGCTCTTACGTAAATAAGCAGGTACATTTTCCATCTTCGATAAATCTCTTTTCCGCTGGTAAGAGAGTGTTGGTGATAGAGTTGTTCCTGCATTATAAACACTATTAACTTGGTTTTTATGATTGCTTTTTATTGTATTTGATTTGTTTTTTCTTTTTGTAGTTTTATTACTAGTAAAGTTTTCTTGAATTAATGGAAATCTTAAAGGGATGTTTTGCGGATATTTATAGGCCATTTTTGCTGGCGATGAAGAGGATTTCGGTTTGTTATCCATCTCTCTTGGATTATCACTTACTTCTACCTCTACTTCTACTTCTTCATAAGCCCAATTCTTAATTACTCTTGTAATTTTCCCCCACATAATATCACCTTCTTTTTAAAATGTTAACACTACTAGTTTAACAGCTTTTAATTTTTTTTGCATTAGTATCTCACAAAAGGGCCTTTACTTTTTTGGGTTTTTAGGGTTTTCTGGGTTTTTGGCCAAAATAAATATTGGTTCCAATCCTTTTTCATCATAAACAAATGGTAAAGAAGTGATTGGAATTGTCCCTTCGGCAAAGAACTTCATCGTTAATTGAGCTAAAATATCATAACCTACTTCATTTTCAATATCAGCGATAATTAATACATCTTGGTGAGGTACACTAACAGTCAGCTCACCTTTTGCATTAGCTTTCATCTCTTGTAAAAATGCTTCGTTTAAAATACGACTGGCATCATAACCATCTTGTGTGGCAATAAAATAAAAGTTATTATCTCGCACACGATCTTGTTTAAAATCTGTTGATAATGACCGAATATTAAACAAAGCAATTTCTTCAATTCTTTCTTTTGTCCACTCTTCTTCATCTAATAAAGCTTGGTCAATTAATCGGTAAGATTTACCTAAATCGAGTGCATAGAAAATACGTGTTTCTGCTGTATGTTCAGTTGTTATTAATTTTTTACCAGCATTTGTTTCTGTTGGGAATGAGGTTGCGCGAATAACTGGGAAAATATGTTTTTCTTTTCCTTTTAAATCATGTTTTACATTCATTATTTTAAGGGCTTCTTGAATGTGATTAACAATTTCATCAATTGCTACATCACCTTTATCTTTATACTTTGCAACGACGTTAGGAAGCGTTAGTGTTAAACCTTCACCTGAATCCTTCCATTCAATTCTAAACTCATCATTATCACGGTTAAATGATGTACGAAAATCATCTGTTAGTAGTCTTTCTTCTAAAATACGTTTTAATTTAAAACTTGTCATCGACAATTTATAGTCCTCCTCATAAAACACTTTTTAATATTCTATATTATAAAATAAACTGATTTTTTTATTTTATTTCTTTTTTAAAAGTTAATCTCTTAACCCTATCATACTATGTAAAGTATATTACACAAAATAATTCTTCTCATTTAACATTGATTGATAGAGAGTTTATTTGTATAATCAGAAATGGAGGGATAAAAATGAATTTAACAGTTTATTTAGCAGGAGAAATCCACACTGATTGGCGCGATCGTTTAACAGACGCAGCAAAAAAAGATGATTTACCACTTAGTTTCGTTTCACCTCAAACAAATCATGACCGTTCTGACAATATCGGTGAAGCAATTTTAGGCGAACAACCTAGTCCATTATACACTGATTCAGCCGCTTCTGATATTAATAATTTTAGAACGAAAGTAATGATGGAAAAAGCTGATATTGTCATTGCTTTATTTGGAGAAGATTATAAGCAATGGAATACTGCAATGGATGCGAGTGCGGCAATAACACTCGGCAAACCTACAATTATCATACGTCCTGAAAAGTTTATTCATCCATTAAAAGAACTATCTAACCGAGCAAACGTTACAGTTGAAACAGTTGAACAAGCATTAGATGTTATTAAATATATCTATGAATAGAATTAAAATAAAAACAACCAATCATTCATTATCATAATGAATGATTGGTTGTTTTAAAAAAGAATATCCGGAAAATAATTTGCGAAGATGGTCTATTATCTTAAATTTCTACATCTTAATCTGAATATCTTTAAAAACTAATTATAACTACTGCTCATTTCTTTCAATGATATTCATTAACGGATTATAATTACTTTGGCCGATTTCTTTTATTTTTTCTTCGCCATCTTCATCTTTTATTTTCAAGACCGATTCAACAACTTTTCCGTCCATGCCTTCGACTATTACTTTTTCTTCCCCTTCATTCAGTTCAGGATTATCTTCATATTTAGTCGTTGTTTCTGTTTCACTTAAAGTCTCATGTTCCCACACAACTTCAGGCGCCGCTTCTTTTCCGTAGAAGCCCATATAAAGTCGGTTATCTTTAAGTTCTGTCCAAATCAGCATAGGATCGTCTGTATTGTTTTTAAATTTAAAATCTTTATAACCATAAGCCACTGCTGCATCTTGACCATACGGTACATAAGGTACTGGCATAGAATGATTATGTCTTTCCACTATATCTATATCACTTGCAATCGATGTATTATAAAGCGTTGTAGCAACATTACATACGCCACCACCATAATCCAACATTGCTTCTCCACCCACATAGACTAATCCTTCTTTATAGCCTCTTTCTTCTGTGTAAGGTCCTGCCGTTTCATTTTGAGAAAACACTTCACCTGGTTTTACAACCGTTCCATTAATAATACTTGAAGCGAGTTCTATATTCTCGAATTCTTCAGGTGTAGAATCATCAAATACTGTAGAAAAACCCGCTATGAGGACGTCTGTATTATTCTCTTCTAAAGCTTCTTTAAAATCCGCATCTTCATCCCATGGGAACTCAGTAACTGCTTGTGATTCTTTAGGTAATTCTTCTTTTTTCTCTGCCTCTTTTTTCTCAGTCTTTTCTTCTTGTTTCTCTTTATCTTGTGATACTTCTTTTGTATTAGCTTCTTCTTCATTATCATTAGTATCGTTACTACATGATACTAAAAATAATGAGCTTAATAACACAAAGGTTAATAATAAAGTTATTTTTTTCATAATATTAGGCTCCATCATTTTATGACTTGAATGTTCTCTTCTTTAATAATAACATATTTTCTAGAAAATTATCATTAAATTAAACAGCCAGGCGATCCATCAACAAGATGAATCCCCTGGCTCGAGTAATATTTTTTATTTAAAATTTTGCATGTTCGTATTGCCCTTTTAAAAGACGGACGACATGTTCAAACAGTTCTGTTCGGTTAATTTCCCCTTCAGTAAAAATGCTTATCGCCCCTTCAAACTCACGTGTATTCTGTTTGTTACTATAATTGTCCACCAATACACTCAATTCTACTCCTGCAAATAAATCAGTTATAAACTCATCAGGTAATCTAATCCTAGCACCGCTCGCCTTAAATACTTTACCACCTGGGCTTATTAACACGCCCCAATTACATAAATAGAGCTCTTTATTAATAAGCATTACACCACCCTCTAAACCAATTGAAAGTACGTCTTTATTTCTTTCGTGGCAAAACTTTGCTCTATTTATTGCTCCTAACATGGTTTCTTCATCAGTTGTCGGCTGGTTACTTACTTTAGAAGGTGAATCTATACCTTCAACTGTATATTGCTCAAAAACGTGTTTAACAGCATTAATTTTTGTTGGATTCCGTGAACCGATAAGAACTTTCATTTATTTACCTAAAATGGAATCGACTGTTGTTTGATCTGTTGCCTTTACTAACTTAATAATTAATTCCTTAGCTGCTGCATAATCGTCAATGTGAATCATGGAAGCAGATGTATGAATATAACGTGAACAAATTCCTATCACAGAAGAGGGAACGCCATTATTTGACGTATGAACGCTGCCCGCATCTGTCCCACCTTGAGAAATGAAATACTGATAAGGAATATTATTTGATTCCGCTGTATCTAAAATTAATTCTCTCATGCCTCGATGCGTAATCATTGTTCTATCAAAAATTCTGAGTAATGCACCTTTCCCTAATTGACCAAATTCATCTTTATTACCTGACATATCATTTGCAGGCGAAGCGTCTAACGCATAAAAAATATCAGGCTTAATCATATTAGCTGCAACCTTTGCACCACGTAAACCTACCTCTTCTTGAACTGTCGCTCCTGAATATAATTGGTTAGGTAATGTTTCTTTTTGTAGCTCTTTTAATAACTCAATCGATAACCCACAACCATAGCGGTTATCCCACGCTTTAGCTAAAATCTTTTTCTCATTAGCCATTGGTGTAAATGGACAAATGGGTACAGCTGTATTCCCAGGTTTAATCCCTATATTTAAAGCATCTTCGCGATCATCCGCCCCAATATCAATTAACATATTTTTAATTTCCATTGGTTTCGCGCGGTCAGCTGGTGTTAAATTATGAGGGGGAATTGATCCTATCACACCTATTACCGGTCCGTTCTCTGTCATGATTTGAACACGCTGAGCAAGTAAAACCTGGTTCCACCAACCGCCTAGCGTCTGAAAATGTAGCATGCCATTTTCTGTAATTTGGGTAATCATAAAACCAACTTCGTCCATATGCCCAGCAACCATTACACGAGGCCCTTCACCTTTTTTAACACCAAAAACACCGCCTAGATTATCATAAATGAGTTCATCTGAATACCTACCAAGTTCCTTTTCCATATACTGGCGTACACGTGACTCATCACCAGAAGCACCTTGTAATTCTGTTAAAATCTTAAACATTTCTTGTGTGTCTTGTTTCATTTAAAATCACTCTCTCTTTTTTATACTTCTACCTCTTAAATTAGCGAACTTTAATATAAATAGCAAACTAATTATTGCGAAATACTTAGTTTTTAGTAACAAACAATGTATAATAGTAGTTATTAACAAATATAAAGAATTTGGGGTGAAGTTAATGAACCGTCGTAACACTTTAATAACATTATTGCTTAGCTTTGTTGCAGGTTTTCTGACTAAAAGTGTCTTAGATGAAAGAAATCTATCACCAGAAAAAACTTTAGAAATCGCTAAAGAAACTTTCAATAAAAGTGGACCTATTAGTGGATCTTGGATATACATGACACCAGAAACACTTGAAAAAAATGGTTTAAACTATGCTGTTTACCGTGGTGGAATTACACGCCATATTGATGGTAAAAATGTTGAAGCTGTATTTTTTGCTGATGTAAATACTGGCGCAATCATTGAAGTTGAAAACTTTAACTAAAGACAAATCGGTTTCTTAAATTTAATCCGAACTTATTTTCAGATATTTTCTGGAAAGATAAGTTCGGATTTTTATATTAATTTTAATTATAGTCATAACGCGTGCGTTTTAATTCTTCTTTTACTTTTCCTTTTGCATCTAACTTTGCCGCGCGTAAATGTGCATCATGATAAAAAGTAAACCACAATTCATTTTCCACACCATAAGGAATCCATTTTTCTTTTTTAAATATCGAGGTCATCGGATAATCATCATAAGCTAAAACCCATAAACTATTAGAATGGGCATGTGTTGGCATGATATCTGCCATATGAATAAACCCTGCCTCCTCATCTTCAAATATAATAATACTATGCCCATCACTATGGCCACCAGTATGCACCATTTTTAGTCCAGGCAACACTTCAATTTCATCAGTAAATGTCTTTATCTGTTCAACAACTGGTTGCCAATTCATTTCAAAATACGTACTTGCAGATCTAATGTTCGGATGTTGCATTTCATTCCATTCAATTTGTGACACGTAAATTGGTATCCTATCAAATACAGATGTGTAACCTCCTTCAGTCTTTTTAGTGAGCCCATTCGCATGATCATAATGTAAATGCGTCATTAAAATGAGATCAATATCTTGGATTGTTAAATTAATCTCGCTTAGCGATTCTTCTATTCTCGACTCTTCACGTACACCAAAATTACGTATTTGTTTATCAGTGAATTTGTTATTACCTAGCCCTGAATCAATTAAGATATTTTTGTTATCAATTTGCATGAGGATTGGGTCTGCTCTAAGTTCAATTTGATTAAGTTCATTAACCGGATATCTTTTACTCCAAAGTGGTTTTGGTACAACACCAAACATAGCACCCCCATCTAAATATGTTACCCCACCTTTTAACCAAGTTAAATTAGCACGACCTACTTTAAGTGTTTCCATACTTTCATCTCCTTTGATTTTTATGTGTTCCGAGTAAGATAATTTCTTTCGTTGTTTTAGATACAACGCAAGCTGATGTTCTACTCAATTCACCATCTACTTGTAAATCTATTTCATTTTCAAATGTAAATTCAACATAGTCTGTATCAATTTGCTCTACTTCTTTTAGCTTAGTATGTAACCCAGAAAAAACTGTCATGAATAATAACATTACTTTTAACCGTGATATTGAATGGATTAAAATAACAGTGAAATAACGTTCATTGTTTGACGCTTGCGGTACTAATTTCATACCGCCACCCACATAAGGATGATTAGAAGCTGAAGCTATCCAACATTTCTTTATGTGACGTTCGTAACCGTTTACATTTACTATAACGTTTAAAGGTTTAAATGAAATTAAACCTTTAATTAACGTATAAGTATAACTTAATTTTCCTAAAGCAAGTTTGTTTAAAATGGGTTTAGCTGCTGATTTTTTTGTGTTTTTGGCAATCAAAGCATCGAAACCAAAACCAATACTATTTCCAAAAACAAGCTTTCTAACATCAGATTCATAAACGCTTGGCCAATATAAAACTGGATTCTTTGCAGAAATAACTCGTTTTAAAATTGTTTCTGAAGAACCTTCTATTGAACAGCCTCTAGCAAAATCATTTCCAGATCCGCCTAATAAAAAAGATAAGGGAAGACTACGATTCGTAAAACCATTTAGAAACTCATAAATCGTCCCGTCTCCTCCAACAATAATAATTGCATCAATTTGTTTTGTTGAATTACTTAATTTAGTCGCGATTTCTGTTGCATGCCCCTTATATTCCGTATAAATAAACTGCGTATCAATGCTTTTATAAGTATGAGTATCTTGTAATTTATTAAACACTCGTTTTGCTCTACCGTCTCCTGCTAGAGGATTAACAATAAATATATACATTAATATCCCCTTTATAAACTATTTAGGTAATCCATTTCAGCCTTATTTAATTTACGGAATTCGCTTAAGTGTAAAGATTCATCTAAATTTATTTCACCCATTTTAATTCTCTTTAAATAAATAACTTCCTTACCTACCGATTTAAACATTCTTTTTACTTGATGGAATTTCCCTTCAGTAATCGTCAGTTCAATTTCTGAGATTTCATTTGAATCAATTATTTTTAATTTTCCAGGCTTTGTTAAATAACCATCATCTAAAACGACACCGTCACTAAATTGCTCAATATCTTCTTCAGTAACTATACCTTTAATTTCAGCAAAATAAGTTTTTGGTACGTCATAATTTGGTGAAGTTAATTTATGATTAATTAACCCATCATTTGTAATTAATAATAAGCCTTCTGTATCTTTATCAAGTCTTCCTACTGGAAATAAGTCATAATGTTCATAGCCTTCAATTAAATCTACCACCACAGGATCAAATCTATCCTCTGTTGCAGATAAATAACCATCAGGTTTATTCAGCATGAAATAGACGTATTCTTCATAAATAACTTTTTCTCCATTAACAACAATGATGTCTTTCTCAGGATTAACATTAATATTAACCTTTTTTACTCTTTCATCATTTACTGTTACGATACTTTTTTTGATAAGTACTTTAACATCTCGCCTGCTCCCATAGCCAGCATGCGATAATAATTTATCTAGACGCACTTAACCCCTCCTAAATCTTTTGAAAATACGTTCTAAAAAGCCAATTTTTCCACCTAAGGTTTTTTCTAATAATGTTGATTTGTATGCTAGAACAAAATAAATTAAGCCGCCTAGACAAACACCTAAGATTAAGATAATCGAAACGCCTAATCTTGAATCTTGGTAATTAAACATCATATTCATCATGTATTTAAACCCAAACAAACCTACCAACATAACAAAAGAGAATATTAACACTAGTAATAAACGCTTAAATGTTTCTTTATAAGAGAATCCAATCGCTGATTTAATACGGACTAAGTTAATTGTTAAAGCAACCAACACAGCTAACATCGTCGTTAAAATTGAACCAATCGCACCAAATTGCTGAATCATCAATGTATTTAACACTATTTTTACTGTAAAGCCGATTAAAAGACCTACAACAGCAAAGTTTTGTTGGTTAATTCCTTGAAGTATCGCAGCACTCACTGAGTATAATGCAAAAAGAAGTGCAACAGGTGCATACCAAGCAAGTAAATAACTCGTCAGTTCAATGTTTTCTAAACCATAAATAGAGCCATATGCTTCATATGATAACACAGCTAAACCAACAACAGCTGGCACAACGACAACAAATACAATCTGTAATGTTTGGTTAATTTGTTTTTTTAAATTAAAATAATCATTATTTGTAAATGATTGTGTAAGAACTGGAATGACTGTCATTGAAATTCCTGTTGCTAATGTGACTGGAATAATCACTAACTTGTGCCCATATAAGTTAATTGCTGCAAAAGCAGCCTCTGATATATTACCTTGTCCAATCGACGCCATTGCCTTATTAAATGTAAATGTATCAACGTTTTGATATAAAGGAATTGCAACACTTACTAAAATAAAGGGACCAGCATAGGAAAATAATTCTAAAATTAAATCTTTTATTGGAATTTCTTCTTTAACAATCTGAGCATCCACTTTAGTCATTGTATAATCTTTTCTTTTTATCCAATAAGTCATTAATACAGCTAGTGAAGCAATCGCTCCAACAAATGCTGCAAAAGTCGCAAAACCTACTGCAGTTGCAATCGCTCCGTTATATATTTTAATAACGATAAATGCAGAACCTAATACAAATATAATACGGACAACTTGCTCAACAACTTGAGATACGGCTGTTGGCCCCATGGATTGATTCCCTTGGAAAAAACCTCTAATTATACTCATTCCAGGGATAATTAATAAAGCAAAACTGACCGTACGAATTACCATTTTTACATCAGCAACACTATTACCATGGCTATCATCAGTTACGATGTTCTGTGCGATAAAGTCTGCACCTAAAAATAGTATTAAAAATGAAAGAATACCTGTTATTGACATTAAAATTAAGCCTAATCTAAACATTCGCATTCCCGTATAATAATCACCTAAAGAATTATATTTAGATATAAACTTGGAGGTAGCTAACGGGACACCTACCGTAGAAATACTAATTAAGATCGTATATGGATTATAAGCATATGAATATAATGCTCCACCTTTAGATCCAACTAACTCATTAAATGGAATAACATAAATCATTCCAAGAAACTTAGAAAGAAATGCAGCTCCGGTGAGTAGCATTGTCCCTCTGACTATTGTCTTTGACATAAATTCACCTACACACCTTATCTTTATTTAGAAATTCGGAAAATAGTATGAAAAATAAAATGCTATTTTCCATCACCAGATGTGATATAATTTTAAATTTACATATAATAACCCGAATATCTTTTTTATTTAAATACCTTCTTTATTTTATCATATATATACTCTCTTAAACATTAGTTTCAATTATGTAATAAAAACGTATTACAAAAAGGCTACTTTATTTAAAAGTAACCTTCCTATAAGTCTAGACATTTTCTATAACCATTGCTATTCCTTGTCCACCGCCGATGCACAAACTTGCGACAGCATACTTACCACCACGTCTTTTTAATTCATAGGCAGCCGATAACACAATTCGTGTACCTGAAGCTCCAACTGGATGTCCTAGAGCAATTGCTCCACCATTAACATTTACGATTGATCGATCTAATTCAAGTTCTTTTTCAACCGCTAAGTATTGTGCCGCAAATGCTTCATTAATTTCAAATAAGTCAATCTCTTCAATTGAGAGATTTGCTCGCTCTAGCGCTTGCTTAATAGCAGGTACAGGGCCAATCCCCATAATTGTTGGGTCTACACCTACTATTCCCCAACTAACAATTCGAGCAATAGGATTTAATTTATTATCTTCTACTGCGTTTTCGCTCGCTATAACTAATGAAGCAGCTCCATCATTTATGCCTGATGAATTTCCTGCTGTTACTGACCCTTCTTTTTTAAATGCAGGGCGCAATTTTCCCATTCCTTCGAGTGAAAGGTTTCTTTTTATATGTTCATCTTTATCTATTACAGTTTTTTCTCTTCGATTTATTATTTCAACTGGTACAATCTCTTCAGCAAAATTACCATTTTCTACAGCAAACTCTGCGCGTTTATTAGATTCCATCGCAAAAATATCTTGATCACTTCTTGAGATGTCATATTGATCAGCAAGTTTTTCAGCAGTCATACCCATTCCTGACCCAGTGTAGGCATCAGTTAACGTTGCTTGTAGCATATCAGTGTATTGTAAATTCCCCATTTTAGGACCAACAAAACGATTAGTATAGTTAGAGTAAGGCGACATTGACATATTTTCAGCTCCACCAACTAAGTTAATCTCACTTTCAGACAGTAAAATTGATTGAGCTCCTGAAATGATTGATTGTAAACCTGACCCACATAGGCGATTAACTGTTAAAGCACCTACTTCCTCAGGTACATCAGCTCCGAGTCCAATATGACGTGCTAAATACGCTGCGTTTTCACTTGTATGAATAACATTACCATAATAAACATGGTCTATTTGATGTGGTTTTATTTTAGAGCGTTTCAAAGCTTCTTTAGCAGTCACTATACCTAACTCAGATGCTAATACATTTCTAAATGATCCTCCAAATGAGGTAAATGCTGTTCGAGCACCGTCAATTATATATACATTTTTCATAATATCACTCCCTCTATATAGTTAAAATATCTTCGATATACTCTTGTTTTCTTAATAATGCTTAACATATCCAATAGGTGACCTTGAAGGAATCATCCTATAACTAACGTTATAGGACATTTATTTGGTTAGTGAGCATCTTTAATAACCAAATAGATATATTTGGAAAAAAGTGGTATGACCGTGCGCGTATTTCTCCACACATCTTGTGGTCGCTAACCCTCCCATATCTCACCGGATTGAG
>DATGTX010000040.1:0-9260 GCA_035301645.1 Pseudogracilibacillus sp.
TTTCCGAGGAGGCTCAAGCCATGCCCGCGGAAAGCGTCCGCCAGTAGTGAAAGGTAACGGAGTTACATTAAGTGCATTATTAAGAAAATTGATAATAATTAATAGGCAAATATTTATGCCTAAACATATTATACGAGGAGAGTTATCATGTATAATAATTTAAATTTCCAAGAAAAAATACAATTTTTTATGAAAAAACAAAAAAAGAAAACAGGTAGGCAAGCAGTCTTAGGATTAGTTGTTACTGGTTTTCTTATATTAACTTATACTATATTTGCTGGTTCTAGTGTTGCTAAAGTCGAAGATAATAAAAACAAATTCACGGCTTCTTTTGTTGGAGATATGATGTTCGGTCGAAATGTGGAAGATGTTATTGATCAACGCGGAGCTGATTTTCTATTCGAAAAAGTCCAACCGATTTTTAATCAATCTGATTACGTTTCTGGTAATTTTGAAAATCCGATTTTATTACAAGATGAGGAAAAATATGAAAAAGTAGATAAAAACATTCATTTATATGCTCCAAAAGAAAGTGTGCAAGCAGTTAAAAATGCTGGATTTTCTATTATTAACCTTGCAAATAATCATATGATGGATTATGGCGCTGTAGCACTGGAAGAAACGATAGATACATTTAATAAGGCAAAGTTACCAAATGTGGGTGCCGGTAGTGATGTTGAAGAAGCTACAAATATCGAGTATTCTAATATCAATGGCATTAAAGTCGCAACAGTTGGTTTCACAGACGCGCTAGTGAAAGACTTTTCGGCACATAAGTTTACTCCTGGTGTCGCAAGAGCAACGCCAGAAAACATTGTACCGACACTACAAAACGCAGAGAAAAATGCTGACTTAGTTATCGTGAACGTCCACTGGGGCATTGAATATAATAAAAATCCAAGTGAAAGACAAGAAAAAATGGCCCATGCTATTTCTGAAGCGGGGGCTGATGTTATTATAGGCCATCACCCTCACGTGTTATCTGACATTGAATTATATGAAAAAAATGATAGTGATGAAAAGACTGTTATTTTTTATAGTTTAGGTAACTTTATTTTTGATCAAGGCTGGACACGGACAAAAGACAGTGCGATTGCACAATATCATATTAGTCAAGAAGGTAAGAAAAGTATTGAAGTCATCCCACTTAGAATTAAAGAATCACAACCATATGTTACTAGAAATCCATATTATAGAAATAAAATTTTTAAGCAATTAACTGGTAGTTTGAAGAGGGATGAATATACAAAAGAATCCGGACGATTATTTATAGATCTTAATTAAAATTTAAGGAGTTACGCGAATGAGTAATAAAAGGTTAATATCTTTCCTTACAATATTTGTAGTTGTTGGTGTTGTTTTTATATATGCAAAACAGGGTACATTTCTTTCGTCAGATGGTCCTGATTATGGTGTAAAAGAATCAGAAAAAATTAAAACTGAAGCTGGATATGGAGTCAGTGCTTCACACCCTTTAGCAGTAGAAGTTGGAATGGACGTTCTTGAAAAAGGAGGTAATGCTGCTGACGCTGCTGTTGCTGTTTCTTACATGTTAGGCGTTGTCGAGCCTTATGGTTCTGGCATAGGTGGTGGTGGTGTCGCTCTTATTGATGAAGGTGAAAATGAGACGCCTTTAGTTTATCAATATAGAGAGGAAGCCCCTAAATCAGGAACTACTCCCGAAACCTTTCCTGAGACTTTTGCTGTCCCTGGATTTGTTAAAGGAATGGAAAAAATAAATAGTGATTTAGGAACATTACCAATGAGCGAATTAATCGAACCTTCTATTCAAACTGCTGAAGAAGGGTTTCCAATTAATAATTATCTGGCTAAAAGATTTGAAAAAGGTTCTAGTAGAATGAACGTTCCTGAAATGCCTGATTATTTCCCTGATGGTCACCTTTTAGAGTCGCATGATGAATTAGTTCAACCAGAACTCGCTAGTACTTTAAAGTCAATTCAAAAAGATGGATCAAAAGCATTCTATGAAGGTGAAATAGCTAATGATATGGTAGAACATATTGACGAAATAGAACTTGATGACTTAACTAACTTTGAAGTTGAAATCAACGAACCTGTTTATGGAGAGTTTGCTGGATATGAGGTATATTCTGCACCTCCTCCTCTTGCTGGTGTAACTTTAATTCAAATGTTACAAATGGCTGAAGCATCTAATATAGAAAGCCTTGATGACCCAGTAGATTATATTCATTTATTTGGAGAAATTACTAAACGAGCGTACCATGATCGATTAACTAATATAGGAGACCCTAATCATGAGTTATCTTTAGATTCTATAGACTTAGATACTGATAAAACGACTTCTGAAAACTATGCAAAACAGTTAATCGATAATTTTAATGAAGATAAGATTTCTGAATATGATATAAATGATTCAATTTCTGATGAAGAAGACCACGATAATACAACTCATTTTGTCATCATTGATGAAAATGATATGATGGTCTCAGCAACTCATACACTTGGTAATTTCTTTGGTTCTGGTGATTTTGTTGCTGGTTTCTTTTTAAACAACCAAATTGATAACTATAGTTTATCTCCAGCATCACCAAATTATTTAGAATCTGAAAAAGTATCAAGAAGTTTTACAAGTCCTAGTATTTTAAAAAACGAAGAAAAAACAATTGGAATTGGGTCACCTGGTGGTAAACGTATTCCTGCAGTTATGAGTGATGTTTTAACTAGATACCTTATGCTTGGTGATGAGTGGGAAGATGCTATAGATGATAGCCGTTTTTATGTAGAAAATGATAATATATACACAGAAGCTGAGTTAGATAAAGATGTTCAAGCTCAGTTAAGAGCTAAAAAATATGAAATATATAATATTCGTGAAGCTGACTTTTATGGTGGCATACAAGCACTTGTTCACGATAAAAAGTCTCAAGAGTTATTTGGCGCTGCTGACCACCGACGTCCTGGTTCTTGGCAAGTTCAAGAAAAGTAATTTACTTTAAGGAGGTAACAAATGAAGAAGAAGATTTTAAAGTATTTACCTATTTTATTTTTAGTAGCTGCTTTGACTTTTATGATAGTTTTTAGCCATGAGGACGAGCTTTCAGATGCTGAAATTGATGAATTTGAAAGGTTGAGTAATATAGATCACACGATTGACCCAAGGACAGAAAGAGAAGAGGAATTCAAATCTGTATTTGAAGGTGGCACTGTTTCTATTTATGATGCAGATGACAATCCTGTCTCTGAAATTCCTCTAGATGAATGGGAGAATAACCAAGAATATTATAATAAGAAATTCAATTTAAATTAAACAATAAAAATACGCTTTAGTTCATAATTTGAACTAAAGCGTATTTTTATATTAACTACGAAACCTTTTTAAAAAGCCTTGTAAGCGTTCGTTATCCGATTCTTCGATAACCTCTTTCGCTGTCCCTCGTTGAGCAATAACTCCTTCGTCTAAGAAGAGAACACGATCAGCAACATCCAGTGCAAAGTCCATTTCGTGAGTCACTAAAATCATAGCCATCTCTCCTTCTTCAGCAAGCTCTCTAATAACTTCGAGCACTTCTCCAACTAATTCAGGATCTAATGCGGAAGTTACTTCATCAAACAACATTACTTTTGGTTTCATCACCAATGCACGAGCCATAGCAACTCTTTGTTTTTGTCCACCGGAGAGTTGATCTGGATAATTATCTAACTTATCCCCAAGACCAACTTTATTTAACATTTCAATTGCATATTTTTCTGCTTCTTTTTTGTCTATACCTTGCACTTCAACAGGCGAGATAACACAGTTTCCTAAAACTGTCATATGTGGAAATAGGTTAAAATGTTGGAACACCATACCAATGTCTCCACGTATTTCACGCAAATGTTTTTCATTCGCACGAACCATCTTATCCCCACGTTTCATTTTCCAGAGGTTCTTACCTTCTACTAAAATGTCACCTGAAGTAGGTTCTTCAAGTGTCATTAATAATCTAATAATTGTTGTTTTTCCTGAACCACTTGGCCCAATAACCGCTACCTTTTCACCAGGAGCTATATTTAAATCTATTCCTTTTAAAACTTCAAAATCACCGAAACTTTTATGCACATCTTTATAAGTTACAATAGGTTTAACTATTGGACTCACTCCTTTTAATTCGTTTTTTCTAATACTTTGTTTTTATCAAAGTTGCGATTCATTTTATCTTCTAACTTCCGAACTAATATTGCTGAAGGATAACTTAATAATAAGAATAAAAGAGCAACTATAGTTAAGGGTTCAACGTAATCCCATGTCTTAGCTCCGTAATTATTCGCAAGCTGTAAGATACCAATAACACCAATTGTTGATGCAAGCGGTACTTCTTTGAATAGAATAATTAAATAGTTTCCAAGCATTGGAATTGTTGGTGGGATTGCTTGTGGTAAAATTATTTTTATCCATTTTTTATAAGTTGGTAAGTTAAGTGCTGTTGAAGCTTCCCACTGTCCTTCATCTACATCTTCAATTCCTGACCGATATACTTCACTGATATACGTACTAAAATGAATACCTAGCCCTATCATACCACTTACAAAAGGACTTAGTGTCATCCCAATGACAGGTATTTGAGGAAATGCATAATAAATAAAGAATAATTGAACAAGTGGTGGTGTTGAACGAATAAATTCCATGACCCAAATAACTACGAATTGAAAAGGTTTAAATGGAACACGTCTTAAAAAAGTCCAAACAAAACCAAAAATTATCGCAAATATAAAACTCGCAAATGTTAAACCTGCTGTGATATATAACCCCTTAATTATAAAAGGAAAAGCATCATAAAATACATCCCATTTCCAGTTACTCATTAAGATGCCACTCCTTTCTTAGACATTTTTTCTAATTTACGTGTTAAGAATATAAGTGGTAGAGCTAAAACAAAGTAAAATAATAAAATGAATAAATAAATCGTTGGAGCCATCGAAATATTAGAGCTTCTCATAATTTCTCCATAATATAAGACATCTTTTAAAGCAATTAAAGAAACTAACGATGTCGCTTTTAACATCTGGATTAAGTAATTTCCAAACTCAGGTAACATCATCCTGAGAGCTTGAGGGAAGATCACAAATCTCATTTGCTGAAAACTACTCATATTAAGTGCTACTGAGGCTTCTCTTTGACCTTGAGCAACTGAAGTAATGGAAGTTCTAACAACTTCAGACATGTATGCTCCATAGTTTAAACCAATTGCTAATGCCCCTACCCAGAAATCATTCCCTAAATGAATATCAAATAAGATCGGTAAGGCATAATATAGCCAGAAGAGTTGTACAATTAATGATGTTCCTCTAAATATTTCAATATAAAGACCTGATATTTTCCTTATAATAAAAAATCGTGATAATCTACCAAAACCTGCAATAAAAGCCATTAAATAACCAAAAACAGCTGATGCAAGTAAGACTAATATTGTTAATTTCATACCTTGAGCAAGTACAGGAAATATCTCATTAAAGTTTGAAATTACCCCCACTCCTTTCTTTATAAAGAACGGAATAAGCTCCAGTTAGGTTGTTAATTAACCACTGGAGCTTACTTTCGTTCCGGTCAAAATATTTTATTATTTTTCTTGCTCTTCTTGTTCTTCACCTTTACATACCATTTCAGCTGTAATACTATCTTCTGGATAATTACGCTCTGAATCGAATCCATTATCTTCTAAAATTTCAGCGATTTTTCCACTTTCTTTTAATTCAGCTAATTTGTCATTATATGCTTCTAAAAGTTCTGTTTGGTCAGGGTGAAATGCTACAGCACCATAACTTGGTACACCTTCAATATCTGGCTGTTCAAAGTCTTCAACAAACTCCAGATTATCAGAGTCAGCTGAATCTAATGCATCAATTAATGTCATTTCTGTTCCTGTTGTTGCATCAGCACGACCTGATTCAACTGCTGCAATTGTTGCTGGAATATCTGGTGCTCCTTGAATTTGTGATTCATCTACACCTTCTGAAACTACAAAATCATTTTCTGTTGCACCTGACATAATTGAAATAGTTGCATCTTCATTATCTGCAATATCTGTATAACTCTTCAGATCCAGTGGGTTACCTTTTTGTACAATTAATCCTTCACCATATTTCATATCTGGTTCACCAAAAGCAGCGTTCTCACAACGGTCTGGTGTGATAGCCATTCCAGAAGTGATAGCGTCAAACTTTCCTGCACCTAATCCTGGAACAAGTTGGTCATAATCTGCTAAGTGACCTTCAACCTCGTCAATGCCTAATTCTGCAAAAACTGCTTTAGCTGTTTCTACAGATGCTCCTGTGATTTCACCTGCATCATTTTCATAACCATAAGGTTTCTCATTAGCAAAACCAACTTTAATTACACCTTTGTCTTGTAATTCAGCTAGCTTACCATCATCGCCGTCGCCACCTTCTGTTTCTCCTGAATCATCGCTTCCTGAACTACCACAGGCTGCTAAGAGTAATATTGTTATTAGTGCAAATAATGTTAATGTTAATTTTCTCATTTAATAAAATCCCCCTTCTTCTCTAAAAACTTATGCTTTCATCATATAACGATAAATCGCTATTCTCAACCTCTTATATAGGCCATTTTCAAACAGATACTCTTATTTAAAGCTATATTTTCACAATATATAGCTACAACTATTATTTACCACCGAAAACGCTTTTTATCTAAATAAAGCGCTTACTTTTATATATTTAAGCCCTAGTTTATGGTAAATAAATATTTTAATGTAATATAATTGTAATATATGAAACGATATTAGAATATTTACATATAAAAAAAGATACAAACCAATTATGATTTGTATCTTAAAAAATGTCTTGTTTTATTCTTTTTTCTTTTTAGATGCCGAATTCATTTGTAGTTCTTTCTTCTCCGCCATTAATTCTTTATATAAAGAAGCCATCATAAGAATGATTATGATTGAAAATGGCAGAGCTGCTATAATCAATATATTTTCTAATGCACTTAACCCACCGCTGTATAATAATATAAGCGCGACAGCTGATTGAGCAATTCCCCAAGTGATTTTAATTCTATGCGGGGGTGTGAGCGAACCATTCATTGTCTGCATACCAAGAACAAATGTCGCAGAGTCTGCCGATGTAATGAAAAATGACAGAATCAAGAATAGTGCTATCACTGATAAAGTAGTACCAGCTGGAAATTGGCTAAATACGCCAAATAGTACTTCTTCAGTTTTAAGCCCACCAAGATCAATAATACCCGTTTTTTGTATTTCGATTGCAGATGTTCCAAATACTGTGAACCATAACGCTCCGATAACTGACGGTACAAGTGTGACACCAATTAAAAACTCTC
The DNA here is from genome assembly GCA_035301645.1 of Pseudogracilibacillus sp. Taxonomy (GTDB): domain Bacteria; phylum Bacillota; class Bacilli; order Bacillales; family Amphibacillaceae; genus Pseudogracilibacillus. Next base: position 7,325 of record DATGTX010000040.1, read on the forward strand.
GGATTGTACGCCCTTTTGAAATTCGAGCAATGAAAATACCAACAAATGGAGACCAAGCAATCCACCAAGCCCAATAAAATACGGTCCAGTCACTAATCCATGTCCGTCCAACAGCATTTAGTGGAGCACTTCTAAAGCTCATCTCTACAATATCTGTTATATACTTCCCAAGGGAGTCGGTGAATAAATTTAACATAAGAATTGATGGTCCGAGAATAAATACTAGGACAAATAAAACAACAGCAAGGATTAAATTTGTATTACTTAAATATTTAATTCCTCTTCCTAAGCCTGACCAAGCTGAAATGATAAATAAAATTGTCACGATAACCACAATAATAAATTGAACTAAGAATGATATTGGAATATCAAACAAATACGAGAGTCCACCATTAATTTGTTTTGCTCCAAATCCTAAAGTTGTCGCAACACCAATCACAGTTGCGGTTACTGCTAAAATATCAATTATATTGCCAAGGATCCCATCCATTTTTTTACCAAACAATGGCCTTAATGTGGCAGAGATAAGCCCAGGATATCCTTTTCTAAATTGGAAATAAGCTAAAGTAAGGGCTACAACGGCATAAATTGCCCATGCATGAACTCCCCAATGGAAAAATGTAAAAGTCAAGGCTTCTTTATATGCTTCTGCTGTTTCTCCTTCCGATATCGCCGGGTCTATATAATGCGCTAACGGCTCAGCAGCGCCCCAAAACACAAGACCGATACCCATTCCAGCACTAAATAGCATTGCAAACCATGTTGCTAAAGAAAATTCAGGGCGATCTTCTGGTTTACCTAATCTAATCGTGCCTACTGAATTGAATATAAAAAACACACAAAACAATACAATAGCTGCAACAACAAGTAAGTAGTACCAACTAAAATAATCGGTAATAAATATTTGTAATTGATGAGTAACTATTTCAAACGTTTCAGCTGCAAATGTACCAAATGCGACTAATACAACGATAACCGCGACCGAGATCCAAAATACATTTGTAATTTTTTTCATAATCTAATCCTTTCTGAATTAATGTCTATACCTACTTTATACTACGTGTCCATAATTATCATTAAAAACAGCAAAAAACTTATCTATGACTAAAAGCTATTTATATTTTAATTTTTTAATTACTTAGGTTTAAAAAATAAAAAAACCTGCAAAATATATAATTGCAGGTTTTTAAGTAATGGTCTCGGAGGGGCTCGAACCCCCGACTTCTACCTTGTCGAGGTGTTGGTTTAGGATATCATTAACTTTAACATATCGTCATATATTGTCAAACAATGTGATATGACAATGTTTAATTGTTTTACAGGCTTACTCAATATCAGCAACTATAAAACTTATTACGTTATTACTACGTCAAAACAGGTATTTATAAAAATTAATAATCCTGACGTAGTAAAACGTAAAATAAGCCCTCTACTCAATTAATGAGTGAGGGCTTTTTTAAGGGTATTCTGGATAAAGTTTAAAAGATGAGTGTTCACATTTTTAGCAATGCGATAGCTACTATATATAGATTAAACAAATAATCTATTTGTAATGATTTCCGTCATTACGTTACTTATATTATACCAGACTTAAATCAATTTATCTAAGTACTTTTTAGTTCTTGGTCCATAAGTACCATCAACATATTTAGCGTTTGTTTCATACATCGATTGTAGACGTTTAACTGCATCATAAGTTTTAGCACCGTAAATGCCGTCAACCTTACCAACTTTAAAGTTAGCTTTATTTAAAGCTCTTTGTAGTTGTCTAACCTTATCGCCTTTACTTCCTTTTCCGAAAGTTCCGGTAGGTGATTTAAGCTTATTGGAAGTAATCGGTTTTTGATTACTTGTTGTCTTTTTAGCTTTTAATTTATTATAAGTAGCTTTACCTGCAATGCCATCTATATCTAAACCATTTAAACTTTGATACCTC
>DATGTX010000041.1:0-5759 GCA_035301645.1 Pseudogracilibacillus sp.
GTAGCTGACAAGAGAAATCAAATACCTAGAAAATCATTAAATTATCAAACGCCTTTGGAAGTATTTTCAAGTTACATTAATGACTCGCATTTGTCTAGCTTATATTGACAATTCAAAATATCATAAATGAAAGCTGTTAGATATCTTGAATCATGAGAATTAATACCGTTTAATCTCTATATCGAAATCCCTGGCTTCTGAAATATAATTCGAATCCATGGCAATTTGTTCCATTACTATGTCTTTTATTTGATCATTGACCAAAATACTTCTATTATCTAAATCAATTTAGATTTCACCTGAAAATGATACCGTAACAATTGCTTTTTTCATCACTGCCTCCGAAAGATAATGTAAAAAACTTATAATAAATTACTTTTCAATAATAGACTATATGATTTCTTAAAAATAATTAACATAAATTGTTTGGGTCTATTGTTTTTTGAATTAAAGAGAATTATAATTAGCAAAAATATATGGTTATTATGAAGACGTAGATATACTTAAATTAAATTTATGTCTACGTTTTTTTCTATAGAATTATACAATAAAAGGGTGAATAAAATGAACTCAATGATTATCGTCATACCATCTTTGGAACCAGATTTTAAGTTAGTCAATTTACTAAAAACGATACGCCAAACTATACCACTGGTTCCTATCTTAATTATAGACGATGGGAGCGGTCCTACTTATCAAGAATTATTTCAACAAGTTGAAGTTCACTATGCGAGTCAAGTTATTCATCATTCGGAAAACAAAGGGAAAGGCGCTGCTTTAAAAACAGCTATGCTTGAGATCTTAGCTTCATATCCTGAAGTTCAATGGATGATAACCGTAGATTCTGATGGGCAACATAGTGTGGAAGATATACAAGCTACAATCAATTTAGCTGTCACAAGCCCTGATTCACTAGTTCTAGGAACCAGAGAGTTCCATGGTGAAGTCCCTTTTAGAAGTCAGTTTGGTAACCGCTTAACTCGTAATGTGATGCATTTAATAACAGGTATTAACGTATCAGATACACAGACAGGGCTGCGAGTTATACCAAGATCTTTCATTGAACCATTATTAAAGGTCAAAGGGGAGCGCTTTGAATATGAAACCAATATGTTACTAGAGGCGAAAAAAAGACAGTGGGACATATATAGTCAGCCGATTGCAACAACTTATATTGAAAACAACTCGTCATCACATTTTAGAATGATTCGTGACTCTATAGCAATTTACAGCGTTTTGGTGAAGTATATTATCTCTTCGATCATGTCGTTCGTTGTTGACATTACAGTGTATGCAGTTTTAATTCATTTTTTGAATTTCTTAAGTTTATCCAATATCGTCTTAGCATCTTTGTTTGCCCGGGCTCTTTCTTCGTTGATTAATTATTTGCTTAATCGTGATTTAGTATTTAAGAGCAACCAAACATATAGTTTTATAAAATATTATTTATTAGTTATTTGTCAACTTTTTTTATCAGCGACGTTAGTTTATTTAGTTCATAGTGTCTTTAATTGGCACGGGGTAGTTGGGGTAAAAGTTACGGTTGATAGTATTTTATTCATTCTAAGCTATTTTGTGCAAAAAAATTATATTTTTTCAGAGGGATAATTTATGAAGCATTTATTGACAAGAAGGAATCTACTTTATTTATTAACGATTACTACAACAGCGATCTATTTAGTATGGCGTGGTGTATATACATTACCTTGGAATGAATCACTGTTCGCCTTACTTTTTGGCTTAGCTTTATGGTTGAGCGAGATTGTGTCCAATTTGACGGCAGTTATTTTAATATGGAGCAAAAATAAGGCTCAGACTATCGAGAAACCTGAAGTTGGTAATATGTCATACCCTGATATTGATGTGTTGATTGCAACACATAACGAAGAGCCAGACTTACTCTTTAAGACAGTGAATGGGGCAATCAATATGGCTTATCCTGATAAAGAAAAAGTACATATTTATATCTCAGATGATATGAATCGACCTGAGGTTAAGGCTTTAGCCAAGCAACTTAACGTTGGTTACATTGGCTTAGAACAGAATCAAGATGCAAAATCAGGTAACTTAAATAATGCGTTATCGCAAACCAACTCACCCTTAATCGCAACCTTTGACGCAGATATGATTCCTTACTCTAACTTTTTGATGGAAACAGTTCCTTATTTTATTGAGAATAAAAAACAAATTAAGGCAAAGAAAAAAGTGAAACCATTAGGATTAGTGCAAACTCCACAGAGTTTTTACAATGCTGATTCCTTTCAGTTTAATTTATTTTCTGAGCAAGATATTCCTAATGAACAAGACTTTTTCTCGCGTGAAGTAAATGTTTTTAACAATGCGCATGGGGCTGCAATCTATACAGGATCCAATACAGTTATTTCACGCCAAGCTATCGAAGATGCAGGTGGCTTTCCTACCGATACAATAACGGAGGATTTTGAATTAGGAGCTTTGATTAATATGCAAGGGTATAAGAATATTTCCACCTTAGAGCCTTTGGCTAGTGGGCTCACACCGACAGATGTATCCAGTGTATTGAAACAGCGAATCCGGTGGGCACGCGGCGTCGTTCAAAGTGTACGCAATCTCAAAATATTCACCTCGAAGGATTTAACTTTCCAACAGAAGATCGTTTATTTGAACAGTTATTTGTACTGGTGGTCCTTTTTACGCCGGATATTATATATCTTTGCACCAATTTTATTTACAGTGTTCAACATTCGGGTGGTAGATACGAATTTTTGGACGTTACTTCTTTTTTGGTTGCCGAGTTATTGTCTCATTCAGTTAGTTATGAAGGATATTTCCAGTGATGTGCGTACTGCTAGGTGGGGGGAGATTCAAGAGACTATTTTTGCGCCATACTTAGTTCTGCCTGTGTTATTCCAAACAATTGGCCTGAAAGAAACGAAATTTAAAGTAACTGATAAAGGCGTGAAGCAGTCCAAGCGTGATGTTCTATTTATAATTCCTCATATGACTATGTTAGTTTTAGCACTTTATGGGGTTGTTGTTTTTAATTATGGGAAGTTTGGATCAGAGATTTTTTATGGTAGTGTGATAACATTTTGGTTGCTTTCTCATATTTTCAATCTAACTATTGCATGTCTGTATTACCTAGGTAGACCAATTTACCGAACATCCGAACGATTTTTGATGCAAAATAAGCTAACAGTGACTTTTAATAAACAAACGTATGAACTAACAACGCATGATATATCAGAAACCGGTTTGTCCTTTACATCTGAATTTCCTTATTATTTCCCAAGCGATCAATTATTAAAGTTTACGGTTGTTAGAGAAAACTATCATGCAACCTTTACCGGTAAGATTGTACGCGTTTGGCAAAGGGATAATACATATTATTATGGGGTTGTCGTGGAAGAGATGACGTTAGATAATTATCGTCATTATTTGCAAATTATTTATGATGGTTTCAATCAAAGTTTAAGACAGACTATGGATCCTATGGTAACGATGTTAGATTCCTTTGTCTTGAACATAAAACGACGCGCAAATGGACAAAAAGATAAACCGTTTTTTTCTGAGCAATACCCTGTCATCTTTGTGAATCAAACATATGAAACGGAATTTAATTCATGTTATATTCATCACTTTAATTATCGAGAAATTGAATTATCCTTTCCCTATCTGGCATTTTTCGAGAAACAAATGCAATTAAAACTAGGTGAGATTTTATTAGCTTTGAATTATCAAAGTAAGTCTGGGAATGGTCGTTATGTTTATTATGTAGAGAATTTGAGTGAATGGTTAGACACACCTGAACTTCATGCAACAGTAGAAGGTTGGCTCAAGAAAGAAGGAGCAATACAATGATAGGGTTAAGGTTAGTTTTATTATGTTGTGTTTTATATGGTTATGCTAATTTTTTTCACATTCGTTTAGGTATAGAACGAAAATTAACTTGGCTTTCGAGCGCGTCATTTATCATCCTAGTTTTATATTTTAGTGCTTATCGAGGTTTACTTTATGAAGCAAGTATTGCTTTAGTACTTTTGGGAAGTGTTTTATTTGTTTATGATGTTTATCAACTGATTAAAATCAAAGCGTATCGTTCAATTAGAGTGACTTTATTGGGCAGTTGGTTAATATTGTATTTTAGTATTTTTGCTTCAATATTATTACAGGTTCATCTTGATCATTATGATAATTACTCTCACTGGGCGCTCATTGTCAAATTTTTATACACTGAGGGTCATTTACCCGATGTAGGGGATACGATTATTAGCTACACTTCGTATCCTATGGGAAGTTCATTATTTATTTATTTTGGGACTGTGGTTGCTGGATTTAATGATCAGGTTATGATTTTTTCACAATTTTTATTAATTTACTTTTGTATCCTTACTTTATTTTCAGTTGTGCGAGATGAAAGTCGTGCGCTAATCTTAGGGGTGATGTTTACAATTATTGCGGTCTTTAATTATTTTAATATTGCAATCCGAACAAATAATTTATTAGTTGACTTCTTACTCCCACTCTTTACACTAGCGGCCATAGCTGGAATGTATCGGATGCGTAAAAGTTTTGGTAAAATGACTTTATATATGATTTTAGTGACGTCAGTTTTAATGTTAATTAAGAGTAGTGCCATATTCTTTTCGATGATTAATGTTATATATTACTTCTACTTAGTCATTAAGTTGCTTCAACTGCATCGTCATAAATCAATCTTACTAGCTAAAGCTATAGGTGCGATTGCCATCAGTTTTTCTCCAATTATTTTATGGAATAACTATGTTAAAGTGAATTTTCCAGTGACGAAGCATGAAGTCGATTTAACAGCCTATTCAGAGATATTCTTAGAAAAAGATTCCGAGGTTATTAAAGATATTATTGATAATTTCTTTCAGACGGTGTTCAATATATATACACTATCGACACAAGGGGTTATTTTGACACTAATGATTATGTTAGGGGCCTTTATCGTTATTCGCTATATATTCCATCGAAAGAATCCACTACTTTGGCATTTGGCTTTAATTTCATTGATAACGATTGTCTATTATATGGGAATACTTTTAATGTTTCTCTTTTCAATGCCAACGGATGAAGCCTTACAATTGGCTGGATTTGAGCGATATGCGTCAAGCATTGTGAACCTAGATTTAGGGATGACAATGATATTTTTAGCACGTCAAATTGACTATACTTTACACGAACAGACTATTTCATTAAGAAATTACAAGTCCTTCAAAAATATTCAAACGAAAAAAATATATCAATTTTCTTCAGTTTTCTTACTGTTTGTATCAACGCTAATATTATTATCAGAGACTAGCGGTATACTTTACAATGATTACCAACGAGATAAAACTGTTGTAAGTCAGTTTGAACATGTCATTGATCAGCAGATGGAATTAACTGATGATCGAATTCTGGTAGTAAGTACGAATCAAGCAGATGTGGAAAACTATCTAGTCGATTTTGTTGGTAAATACTGGCTTTATTCTTCGAATGTTGTTGGACAAGAAAATTTTATTATGGACCCAAATGATTTCATAACATTATTATCTGAGTATGATAAACTTTTAATTTTGGAGGACCATTTTTCTTTTAATGCAATGACACGTTTAATCAATAACCATCAATTTGAACCGGGTCTCTATGAAGTTGATAAAATATTATCTGGTCAATAGTAAGTATTAATCAATTTATGTTAGTGTATCGTTGAATTTTATCTAAACTATTGGAAGGAGTCGTAGTGTCGTGGTAATGAGTTTATTAGCTAATAT
>DATGTX010000042.1:0-7793 GCA_035301645.1 Pseudogracilibacillus sp.
CGTTGTCTCATAGCAATATTATGATCTTTCGAACCAGTAAAATGGTGTAACGTAGTAGCATATTCACTAGGTTTTATAAGTCTAAAATCAATATTAATTGAATAAGCATCTTCTTGTATGGTGACGCTTGTTTTCGTTTCACCACTAGCAATTACTTCAGTGATACCATTTAACAATAATAATTTTTCTGTTACTGCTTGTGGATTCTCTGTAGCTATAATAAAATCAATATCTTTTATTGTCTCATTCATGCGTCTAATACTTCCAGCAATCGAGCTTTTCTCTACTGCTTCAATTGATTTAATATAAGCATGAATCTTTTCTGCTAAAGGTAACATAACCGAAATAGGTAGTCTTTCAGGTTGTGTATTAAGATGAGCGATCGCGTCCAATATATTTTCAGTTGTTTTTTTACCAAACCCTTTAATCTTTTCAACCGCGCCTGATTCGCTGACAAATTTTAAACTAGCTAAATCAACAACATCTAATTCTTTATATAGAGTAGCCAAACGTTTACCACCAATGCCTGGAAGTTTTAATAAAGGAATTAATCCCTCAGGTACTTCTTTTTTTAATGTTTCTAACACTTCAGAAGTTTCGTTCTCTAAAAATTCTTTTATAATTTCATTTGTGCCTTGGCCGACACCCTTAATAGATGAAAAATCATCAATTTCTTTTAATGATCTTACATCGTTTTCAATATTCTGAGCTGCTTTTCTATAAGCAGAAATTCTAAACGGATTCTCGCCTTTTAATTCTAAATAGATTGCAATTTCTTCTAAATGTGCAACGATATCTTTTTTTGTTAATGTCATTTCGCAATCACCTTCTCTTTATACATTTAAAAAGACTGCTCAACGTCTACGTAATTAAGATTACGTTCCAGAGATACAGCCTTCTAATTAATTAAAAAACATTGTTTTAAAAAAGTCTGATAATACAGGGGTAGAATTGAACATATACATTGCTAAACTTGACTCTTCAATTAGCTCTTTAGTATTTCCAATTGGCGTTAATAACAATAAAATAAGGATTACAAAAGACACCAAATATAATTGGACAAATCCTAAAACGGCGCCCATGATTCGATTCAAGAATCCTATAACTGGTAATTTTGTAAACAAATTAAGCATCGATGCAATTTTTCTAATGATCAATTGAACTAAGAAAAATAACAAAGTAAAACCAATTGCATTGTAAAACATCGTCCAAACTGCATTATCCGTTGCTGGATCTGACGAAGGAACAATTGTGCTTATTATATTACCTAAGTCTGATGAATATATACGTGCAACTATAAGTGCCACAACGAAACCTATTAAAGAGAAAAGTTGTAGGACTCCACCACGCGTAAAACCTTTTAACGTACCATATGCTAAAATAATTAGTAATATAATATCAATTATCATTTATTTTTCCTCTTCAAATAAAGTATGTAATACATCATACTCTTCTTTTAACTCATCATAATCCTTAGTTTTCTCTTTAAGGGTAGCGAGTTGGTCTGTTAAAGACTTTAACTCTTCTTTAATATCATAATAATCGCTCGTTCTTTCTTTTAAGCGTTCATAATTTGCTGCTTGTGTTTTAATCTCGTTATAATCTTTCATTTGATTTTGTAATTGATTAACTTCTGACATTGTTATGTCTAATGTCTCCTGTACCGCTTCATAGTCTTGAATCTTCTTCTCAAGTTCTGCTTGGTCAATTAATTCCTGTTTCAAGGTATCGTATTGGTCTGCTTTTTCTTTGAGCGCGTCAATCCCTTTTAACTCTTCTTTAATGTCATAATAATCGCTCGTTCTTTCTTTCAAGCGTTCATAATTTGCTGCTTGTGTTTTAATCTCATTATAATCTTTCATTTGCTCTTGTAATTGATTAACCTCAGATGTCTTTGTTTCTAAAGTCTTCTGTAACGCTTCATAATCTTGAACTTTTTTCTCAAGTTCTGCTTGATTAACTAATTCTTGTTTTAAGCTGTCATATTGATTTGCTTTTTCTTTGAGTGCGTCAATCCCTTTTAACTCTTCTTTAATATCATAATAATCGCTCGTTCTTTCCTTCAAGCGTTCATAATTTGCTGCTTGTGTTTTAATTTCGTTATAATCTTTCATTTGATCTTGTAATTGATTAACTTCAGTTTTCTTAGCTTGTAAAGATTTATATATTTCGTCATAATCTTGAATGCTTTTATCAAGTTTTGTTTGGTCAATTAATTGCTTTTTAAGTGCTTCATTTTCTTCTATTATCTCTTCAGTTTTTAAATAATCATTCATTGTATTGATTGCTGTTAATACTGATAAATGAGTCGTATCTAGTTTGTCATTAGCTTCATGAATTTCTTCCATTTTATCATTCACTCTTTGAGCGACATCTCTCACATGCGCTTCTGATTCTGATCCTACAATCGTATATGTTCTATTTCGTATTTCTACGTCAATTTTTGTTTTCTTATTATAATTACTCATACTAACGATCCTCTCAGTTAAGTGATACACTTAATTTTACCATGAAAAAGCAGTTTTAGGAAACGTTCTAGTTAATTTTAAAAATTTTAAAGTGGAGTGAGTGAATTGTCACAAAATGTTTATACTTTTTCAAAAAGTAAATTAATTGATATGAAAAAACATTACGAATCATGTTTAGAAAAAAATCCTCAAGGCTCAGTATTCAGAGCTCGAACACCTTATGCAGTCATTACTGCTTACAAGTCAGGTAAAGTCCTTTTTCAAGGTGAGAATCCTGATATAGAAATTATCAAATGGACAACAAAAAATAAAGAAAGTGCTAAAAATATAGGCACATCTAAAACTTTAGCCTTAGATAAAGTACTCACTGGGACTCACATTGGCTCAGACGAGTCGGGGACAGGAGATTATTTTGGCCCAGTAACAGCGGCCGCTGTTTTTGTGACGGAATCTCAAATCTCAAAATTAAAAAATCTAGGTATTCAAGATTCTAAACTCATTAAAGACGACGTTATTTTAAAACTAAGTAAACAAATTGTTGAAATGAAAATTCCTTATTCTTTACTCGTCTTGCATAATGAAAAATATAATCAGCTCCAAAACTCAGGCTGGTCACAAGGTAAGATGAAAGCAATGCTGCATCATCATGTCATTAATAATGTTATCAATAAAACAAATGGTCATACTTTTGAAGGGATTGTGATTGATCAATTTTGTCTGCCGCAAGTGTATAAAAAATATCTTGCCTCAGAAAGTGAATTCATCCACCCTCAAACATATTTTATGACGAAAGCTGAACATCATTCTGTTGCAGTTGCTACTGCAAGTGTAATTGCAAGAGCGAGCTTTTTAAAAGAAATGGATAAACTCTCAACCATGAGTGGGTTTACTTTATTAAAAGGCGCATCGAAAAAAGTTGATCAATTAATTGCTAAAGTCATTCAAGACAAAGGAACAACTTATTTAAAAAAGATTGCTAAAGTTCACTTTGTTAACACAGAAAAAGCTCAAAACTACTTATAAAAAAAGCTCTGAATCTATTTTAAATAGGTTCAGAGCTTTAATTTTAATAATTATTCTACTGTTAAAACGATTTTCCCTATATTCTTACTCGCTTGCATGTGGTTATGGGCATCGCCTACATCTGCTAATTTATACGTTGAATCAACAATGGGTTTTAAATCACCTGATTTAAATAAATTTAAAGAACTATCAACTAAATCTTTAACTAAATCTGCTTTATATTGATCACTTCTTGGATTTAATAGCGTTCCTGTTACTTGAATACGTTTCGCCAAAATATGATTTAAATTGAAGTTTTCAACACGAGCGCCTCCTAATAAACCAATTAAAACAATCCGGCCCTCAACTGCAATACTTTTCATATTCATTTCCCAATATGATGCACCAATGAAATCTAAGATTAAATCAACACCACGCTTTTTAGTCTTTTCTTGAATAACCTCTGAAAAATTTTCTTCTTTATAATTAATTAATGTATCTGCACCAAGAGTTTGACAGAAATCCAGCTTTTCTTTACTCCCGGCTGTCACCGTAACAGTTGCCCCAGCTTGTTTAGCTAATTGAATTGCAGCTGTGCCCACACCACTTCCACCAGCGTGAATGAGGACATGTTCCCCTTTTTTTAATTTACCTAGCCAAAATAATGTTTGGTAAGCTGTCATAAACACTTCAGGAATCGCTGCCGCTTCAATAAAGGATAGATTTTCAGGTTTAGGGATAATGACATCTTCCCGCAAAATAGCATACTCTGCATAACCACCTTCTGCCATGAGTCCACATACTTCATCCCCAACTTTATATTTACTATTCTCTCTGCCGACACTTTCAATTACACCTGAGACTTCAAGTCCTAAGCTTATATTTTCCTTCGCTTGGTTCGGATACTTACCTACACGTTTTACAATATCAGCCCGGTTAACAGCTGAAGCTTTGACTTTAACTAGGACTTCTTCTTTATTTGGTTTTGGTTTATCAATATCTACTAAATTTAATTGTTCTGTTCCACCTGGTTCTTTAACTAAAATCGCTTTCATTTATCTGACCTCCAGTTAATGTTTTGAATAATTCAATCTAGTATAAGCTCAGTTGAATGAAATAGATAGTTAGCAATCCATCTTAATAATTAATCATACCTATTAAATTCGCTTACTTCAAGAAAATAAAAGTGTTTAAATTGATTTTTTAAGGGTATAAAAATATCAAAGTACTATAAAAAGGAGTTGAGACAATGCCTTGGAATATGGAAGATTATCCAAGTTCTTTAAAAAATTTCGACAAAGTAATCAGAAAAAAAGCGATTGAAATTGCGAATGCATTATTAGATGAAGGATATTCTGAATCACGCGCCATTGCCATTGGAACAGAAAAAGCAAAAGAGTGGCATGAAAATGCTGGCAATGAAGAAATCGAACATTTTAGAAAATATGGAAAAACAACTTAAATGAGATCCTCCTCATTTAAGTTGTGATTTTTGATACAATTCAACCACTTCAGGGAATGTTTGATATTCTTCCTTTCCTTTCTTCGTAAGACCATAGACACCTCTCCCCACACGTTCAAACCATTTATAATAATTATTATAAAGAATTCCGTAAGTCTTATTTCCTGTGCTTAATTTTTCTAATTCTTTAGCTGACATAGGTCCAAGATAATCTAAATAAAAAGCAATTTGAATCGCCATCTCTTTATAAGCAGTCATCATCAAAATTTTATTACTGCCACCCACATTATGATTACTCCGCCTGCTTTTCACTTCTTGGATTAATTTTTCACGAACTTTTTCGTTCTGTCGCATACTTCTTTGACGATCAAAAGGGCCTGGTTCATGAACGATTGCTAAGCTAGGTCTTCTTCCTTCAAATGAAACTAATAAAAGCCCTAATTCTAACCGCCTTACAAGATGAACTAAATCACGCCAGCGTTTTCTCCTTAAACTTGTCTTCGGTCTCTCGATTGCTATATAAACGTCACGGGTCATTTTTTGACGTTTTGCCGCTTGCATGAGTAAAGTTATATTTAAATTTAATTTCAACTCAATCACAACAATTGAATCTCCTTTAAAAGCAACCACATCACAATCATTTACTTCCGCTTGTACTTTGTAGCCTAATTTTTCAAAATAAGTTTGGACTGGCTTGTATAAATCTATTTCAGACCGTTTAGTTGTTTCACTCATTATTATCTCCTACTTTTTCAACTCGTTAATTAATTCTTTTACAGTTTGACGTTTACTTAAACGCACAGCTTGCCCTCCCCAAAGTGACATATATTCTTTATCATCATTTTGGCCAGCTAACTTGCGTAAATTTTTTGTTAAACTATTTTGATAGGGATAAGCTAGTATTTCATAGGATTTATTTTCAAATAAATCAATGAATGTATTCCTAATCCCTCTAGCTGATTTCCCAGAAAAGGCTTTAGTTAAAACCATATCAGTCTCCATACTTTCAAGCAACGCTTCTTTATGTAAGTCAGGTGCACTGCTTTCCGAGGTCATTAAAAACGCACTACCTATTTGGACAGTAGCCGCCCCTAAACATAAAGCTGCTTTAACACCTCTGTTATCCATGATTCCTCCAGCTGCAATGACTGGTATGCTAACCGCATCCACGACTTGTGGAATAAGAGCCATTAAACCAATTAATTGGTCTTCTCCTAAAAAATTCCCTCGGTGACCACCTGACTCACTACCTTGCACAACAACAGCGTCACAACCTGCTTTTTCAACTGCAATTGCTTCTGCTACACTTGTAGCTGTGCCGATAACATAAATATCTGACGCTTTTAAACGCTCAATTAGTAATTGATCGGGTAAGCCAAATGTGAATGAAACAATTGGAACTTGTTCTTTGATTATCAAATCAATATGTTGATCAAACACATCAATCAGTTTTATGTCTTTAGGTAAATCATCACTATATTGAGGCACTTTGGCTTTTATTGTTTCCTTTACTTTTTCTAATTGTTTGTTAGTTATCTCTGCTTTTTCTGGGATAAATAAATTGACTCCATAAATACGATTAGTTTGTAATTTAACATCATGGATGAATTTTTCTAGACTCAGGACTTCTAAATAACCGGCTCCGATCTGGCCGATTCCACCTTGGTTTGATACTTCACTCACTAATTCTGGTGTAGTTATGCCTGCCATTGGCGCTTGCAAAATAGGATTACTTTCAATCAATTTAGCTACTTGTGTTCTCCTCATTATTTATTAACTCCTTAATAAGACATGTTTTGTTTAGCTATCTATATTTTATCAGTTATTTATAAATTTACGAATTTATAAAATTTTATGTATAATGCTAAATAGAGGTGATTTTTCATGGATATAGTTATCATTGGTGGCGGGATTGGTGGATTAGCTACAGCAGTTGGATTACATAAAATTGGAATTAAAGCACATATTTATGAACAAGCTTCTACTTTCAAACCTCTTGGGACAGGCATTGGTATCGGCAGTAATGCTATGCTTGCTTTAAATGAACTCGGGGTTGCTAAAGACATTCTAAAGTCAGGCATGCCACTTCATGAGCAACGTTTTTTAGATGGTAATTCTAACTTAATGAATACAATTGACTTTACTTTATTAAAAGAAAAATTTGGCGAAGAAAATATAGCAATTGAACGTTCAGATCTCCATCATGCTTTATTTGCAGCAGTCGATCCTGCATACTTTCATTTTGGTAAAAAAGTAAACAGTTTTAATCAAACTGATGAAGAAGTGTTGATAAACTTTAAAGATGACACCTCAATTACTGCTGATTACGTCATAGCTGCAGATGGCATTCATTCTATCTTTCGGCAAACGCTTGTCCCTGATAGTAAACCAAGGTATGCTGGTTATACATGTTGGCGAGGGATAGCTAAAAATAAAGATGATGTTGAATCACATGTCTCATCTGAGGCGTGGTCAAAAACAGGTCGTTTTGGTTGGGCGCCCCTTTATAATGGGGATGCTTACTGGTTTGCTTGCATTAACTCACAAGAGAATGATGAATATTATAAGTCAGTTAATCAATCAGGAGTTGCAGAACATTTTTCTCACTTCTCACCTGTAGTGGAAAGGTTAATTAGTGAAACAAAGGATGAATTCTTTTTACATCATGATATCTATGATATTAAACCCTTAGATAACTTTATCTATAACCGTATTTGTTTATTAGGTGACGCAGCCCATGCAACAACACCAAATATGGGTCAAGGTGCAGGGCAATCTATAGAAGACGCTTATGAATTAATGCAAGCCTTGGAAAATACAACTCACGTTAAAGATGCACTGGAACGATATAATAAAAAACG
>DATGTX010000043.1:0-11022 GCA_035301645.1 Pseudogracilibacillus sp.
TGCAGCAGATAGTGATGAAAAAATTGCAGACGTGATGATTAAAGATATTATTACAATTCCATTAAATGAAGACCAGGAAGACGTAGCAAGAGTATTCCGGGATACAGATCTTGTATCGATGCCTGTTGTAAACGAGGCGGGGGAGATTATCGGTGTTATTCATGTAGAAGATATTCTTGATGTTATGCAATTAGAAGCTACAGAGGACTTTCATAAAATGGCTTCTGTAGGAGCAGACTCACCTGAATATGGAGCTATTGGATTAATGGACGCATCAGT
Organism: Pseudogracilibacillus sp.; assembly: GCA_035301645.1. Lineage (GTDB taxonomy): Bacteria > Bacillota > Bacilli > Bacillales > Amphibacillaceae > Pseudogracilibacillus. Next base: position 280 of record DATGTX010000043.1, read on the forward strand.
AGGCTTGTTATATAGGAAGAGAATTGTTTGGTTAGTTGTCTTGGTATTTATGAATGTCTTCTCTGGTGCAGGTATTGCGCATTTTGAAGATATAATTGAAGCGAACGTGGCACTTGTATTTTTCTTACCATTATTAATTGATAGTGGGGGTAATGCTGGTTCTCAGTCAGCGACACTTGTGATTCGTGCTATGACTATTGGTGATGTAAAGATTAAAGACTGGTTTAAGATGTTTACTAAAGAGCTTTCAGTTGCAGCTTTAATGGGCTTCACAATGGCAGCAGCTGTCTCTATTATGGGGTTAATCCGTGGCGGGTTCGACATAGCAATCGTTGTAGCTTTAACAATGGCAATTATAGTAATTATAGGAAGTTTAATAGGAATGTCCTTACCGTTTATTTTCGATAAATTAAAACTCGACCCAGCAACAGCAAGTGGTCCTTTAATTACGTCGATAGCAGATATTGTCGGGGTAATAATCTACTTTGGCCTGGCATCGTGGTATTTAGGATTATAAAATGGGAATTCGGATTATGATGTGAAAATTTAAGCTAACAGTCCATTTGATTTGCGAAAGAAAACAGTGTTTTACTTTCCACACTATTTTCCGGATATCCTATAAATAAAAAAAGTAAGCATTAGAGTGATTACACTTTAATGCTTACTTTTTTTATGCCTTTAGACGAGTACTTTTTATTTATATGGATTAATATGAACAAAAACATCACTTACTTCAGGGTGCCTTTTCATCAGAATAGTCTTCGCAGCTTTTCCAATATCATGTCCTTCTCTCACATTCAATGTTGAATCTACACTTACTTTCAAATCAATAATAACATAACTTCCATGCGTCCTTGCTAAAAGCTCATCCACATGATTAATGCCTTTTATAGAAAGAATTGTTTCTTGATATTTCTTAATATCTTCATCACTCAAAACTTTTTCTAAAATAACGATTGATGACTCTTTTGCTAAATCATACCCTACTTTAATGACAATAATCGAAACAATAATTCCAGCCACCGCATCTCCATATACGAGAAGGGGTAAGTTTAATTTTTCACCTAAAATAGCTGCACCAACTCCAATTAATACAGCGATCGATGAAAGTGAATCTGAGCGGTGATGCCAAGCGTCACTGATAAGAGCAGTGCTATTGTGCTTCCGTCCAAGGCGTATTTTATATTGAAAAAGTACTTCTTTTAAAACAATAGAAATAATAATAATAATAAGTGCTAAGTTACTCGGCGCGGTAGGTACTTCGCCAAAGAAAATCTTAGCAGAAGAGATACTAATCTCAATTCCGACAACAACTAATAAAAGAGCTACTATCATAGAGGCAATATTTTCAGCTTTACCATGACCATAAGGGTGTTCTTTGTCTGGAGGTCTATTTGATATTCTAACTGCAAATAAGATGACAACAGAACTAACAATATCAGAAGCAGAATGTAAGGCATCTGCAATTAATGCTTTACTACCAGAAAGAAAGCCGCCAAGGCCTTTAATAATCGCAAGAAACAAATTGGCAATAATACCAATCCAAGTTGCTCTATAGATTTGTTTTGTATTTTCTTTCATTGAAATCCCGCCTTTTTCGTCTGTATATATTGTAACAGCACTGGTGTGTGTGGGTCTATAGCAACGTTATTCGCTAGCTAAAACAACCCTAAGTCTACGCAATGATGTTTCGTAAAGGAAACAAATAAAAGATGCTAAAGAAATCATTTATTGATAAGATAGAAGTAATATATAATGGAGGGATAATAATGAAATTAGTAACATACTTTCAAGAAAAAGAACTTCATCTAGGTATTAAATTAGAAGAAGGGATACTTCCCGTTAATGAAAAATCAGACATCGATGCCCCAATAACAATTGAAGAACTTATTCATCAAGGCGATTTAGGTATCAACCATTTAAAAAAATTAATAGAAAAAAGTACTAAAGATGATTATATAACTGAAAAAGTAAATTATGCACCAGCATTAACTCAACCAGAAAAAATTATTTGTATCGGTTTAAACTACAAACAGCATGCTGATGAGGTAAAAGCAGAATATCCAGAGTATCCCATTTTATTTAATAAATACAACAATACATTGAGTGCACATCAACAGACAATCACAATTCCTGAAACGACAGAGCGCCTTGATTATGAAGCTGAGCTCGGAGTGATTATCGGCAAAGAAGCACATCATGTAAATGAACAAGAAGCGCTAGATTATGTGTTTGGTTATTGTGCAACTAATGATTTATCGGCAAGAGACTTACAAAAAAGAACCGGTCAATGGATGTTAGGTAAGACAAGTGACGGATTTCTTCCAACTGGTCCATATGTTGTAACAAAAGACGAAATTAATAATCCGAATGACTTGAAAATTCAAACCCGATTAAATGAGAAACTTGTGCAAGATTCAAATACGTCTGACATGATATTTACAGTGCCAGAACTGATTAGTTATATATCCAAATATATGACTTTAAAGCCGGGTGATTTAATTATTACAGGGACACCTGAAGGCGTAATTATTGGCAAACCTAGAGAAGAAAGAGAGTATCTAACTCCAAAAGATAAAGTAACAGTAGAGATAGAAGGTTTAGGCAGCTTAACAACTACATTTAAAAAGTAAATTTTAAAAAACCTCTCAGCTACCACACCGAGAGGTTTTGCAATTTGGTTACCTGAATTACCATTATTTCTTAGCTACTACATCAAAGGAGATTTAAATACTTAACAAAATTTGGACTGACTACCATGATTTTATTCCAAAAAAACGTGTTAATATAAAATCTAATATCACGCTTATTTGTTTCCATTAGGTATAATTGTTGCCTAAGTACAACATATAATAAATAAGACTCAGAGTCAATGGTTTTATGTATGATTGGTTTTAAAAAACTCAATCTCATTGACATTGTAGGCATTGGAAGGTATTATATAGGAAGAAAGAAATACTTATGACTTAATATTTATACGAGGTGACAAGGATGATTCAGTCAGTATTAACAATTGGTGCTGTATTAGTACCCGCATTACTTATCATTAGTATTATTTTAATTAAAGCAACATCAAAAGCTAAGTATATCGGATATTTTCCAGCTTTACTTTCATTTGCAGCAGGATTAGTTTTACTCTTGTTTGCAACAATAATTGATAAAACAGTTATTATGGGTGCTGGATTAGGCGGTTGGGGAATTGCATTTCTATTTGCAGGTGCAGTTAGCGCAATCGTTACATCAGTTCTTGATGCATATGCTCAAGTGGATGCGAAAGCATAAAAAAACATGTAGAGAAATTTCTCTACATGTTTTTTTGTTTTTATTAAACTAAGAAAGTATTTGAATCATCTTGGTTAATTATTCTTTCACGCATTAAATTCCCTAAAGCTCTTTTGAACGCTGATTTACTCATACCAAAAACTTCTCTAATATCGTCTGGGTTACTTTTATCATTATAAGCCATTTTACCATCGTTAATCTTCAAGTAAGCTAAAATCACTTCAGAATCTGATTCAATTCGTTCTTCTTTTAATGGATGTAATGAAACATTTAATGTACCATCTTCTTTTACTTCGATTACACGGCCTTCGATTAATTCACCTAAACGTGGTTCTGAATCGCGTTCCGACTCATGAATAAAACCTCTTACATTATCTTCTGTAAGAAAAGCAGCCCCTTCACGATTTGTATAAAATACGGTCCCTGAGACAGGATCATTTAATTCAATTTCTTCAGCAGGCTCAAAAATAGGCTCAATTTGATATTCTGTTGCAGGGATCGCAAGTAAACGTCCGCGTCTATCCTCACCAAGCGTCACGTATAAAAAGTCATGTTCAATTGGCCAAACTTCTGGATAGAGTGGTAAGTCGTCAACAGAAACTAAAATTTCTTTCGTTGTTCCAATATCGACAAATGCACCCAGTTTAGGGATGACATTAATCACTTCAGCCCAACCAAATGTCTCACGATCGATTCTTGGAATGATTGTTGTAGCTACAATTCGATCGTTTTTATCATTATATAAAAAGACATTAATATCTTCTTCTTCAGAAAGCTTTTCCTCTTCATTCATATCATTATAATGCAATAATACTTCATGATCATCAACATCTAACACATAACCTGTATCTATTTCTCTTATTACTGTAGCAAGCTTAATGGTTCCTACTAATAAGTTATTCATATGTAATAACTCCTTTATTTATATTGGAAAAGGGATACTCTAATAAAAGAGCATCCCTTATGTTTAGTTGGTTTCAAGTAACTAATAAGTTTTATTTTTTATCCCTAATTATATATTGCTATAATCTAGGTGGGAAATTAATTTCGTTAGATAGTCGAAATTATAATTTCACTTTACCGCGGTCATAATTCAACTGGGTGTTCCTACTTAAGCAACGTAAACCCAACCTTCTTTTACGTCCTTGCGACCCTAAAATCGCGCCAGTGTGAATAAGTGTTACAAAAACAAATCGTAGAATGCCAGAAACTTATTGGTCACTCATATATTCAACTTAGTTATTATCTCATTAAATCAAGCAAAAGTCAATTTCATTTAATTTATTATTCAAGAAAAGAAAAACATATGTTATTAATCATTCAAACTAATTACATTATGATAGTATTGTAATTAGATTATAAGAGTGAAAGACTATCTTAATTGGAGGGATTTTTATGGACTTAAATTTATCAGGAAAAATAGCATTGGTAAGCGGGGCAAGTAAAGGGATTGGTAAAGCAATCGCAACAGAATTTGCTAGAGAAAACGCGATTGTTTATTTAGTAAGTCGAACAGAAGCGAATTTAAAAGAAGCAACAGCTGATATCGTTAAAGAAACGAATAATCAACAAGTCAATTATTTAATCGGTGATATGAAGAAACTAACAGATATTAAACGAGTTGTCTCTGAGATAGAAAAAGAACATGCAAAAATAGACATATTAATTAATAATGCAGGCGGACCACCACCTGGTGGATTCTTAGACGTAGATGAAGAAGATTGGTATCAGGCATTTGAACAGAACTTATTAAGTGTCGTTAGAATGACTAAAGAAGTTATCCCGCTTATGAAAAAAGAAAGTAGCGGCCGAATTATAAATATAACGTCATCATCAATTAAAGCAAGTATTGATAATTTAATTCTCTCAAATGTAATGAGACCAGGGGTGCATGGGTTGACTAAAAGTCTAGCAAGAGAATTTGCTAAAGATAATATATTAGTCAATACAGTTGGACCAGGTAAAATAGAAACAGACCGAACATTGCAATTGGGTGAATCAACAGCAGGAAAAACAAATAAAACGACAGAAGAAGTTATGAACAATATGGCGAAAGATATTCCAATTGGTCGGCTTGGTTTACCGAGTGAATTTGCTAAGACAGTTGTCTTTTTAGCTTCAGGGGCAAACACATACGTTACAGGACAAGCGTTATTAATTGATGGTGCGTTAGTTACAGCATTATAATTTAAAGAAGTAAATTTATATAAGGATGGGAATAACAAAATGAGTAAAACATTAGTACTTGCAGAAAAACCATCAGTGGGGCGAGATATTGCGAGAGTGCTTAATTGTCATAAAAATGGCAATGGATTTTTTGAAGGTGATCGCTATATAGTCACTTGGGCACTTGGTCATTTAGTGACACTAGCAACGCCGGATGAGTACGATAATAAATATCAGACATGGCGTCTTGAAGACTTACCAATAATGCCTGATGACTTAAAGACGATTGTCATTTCTAAGACAAGACGTCAATTTAATACAGTAAGAACTCAAACAAACAGAAAAGACGTAAAGGATATCGTGATTGCAACCGATGCTGGGCGAGAGGGAGAGCTTGTTGCCCGTTGGATTTTAAGCGAAGTAGGGACAAACAAACCACTTAAACGTCTATGGATATCATCAGTTACGGATAAAGCGATTCGCGACGGGTTTAATCAATTAAAACCAGGCCAGCAATATGAGAATCTTTATGCAGCAGCTGTTGCACGTTCAGAAGCGGATTGGTATGTCGGATTAAATGCGACAAGAACATTAACAACTAAATTTAATGCCCAGTTATCAGCAGGCCGTGTGCAGACGCCTACACTTGGTATAATTGCCAGTAGAGAAGAACAAATTAAAACATTTAAGCCACGCAAATACCAAACGATTCAAGCTAAAGTTAAAACAGGTTTAACTTTTACGTACCGTGATCAAACAAATAACGAAAGAATATTCGATGAAAATCAAACAGAAAAAATATTACAGTCAATTAATAATAAGCAACTTAATATAAAATCGATAACTAAACGTGAACGGAAATCTCATGCACCTCAATTATATGATTTAACAGAACTTCAGCAAGATGCGAACCGTTTATTTAATTTTTCTGGTAAACAGACATTAAATATTATGCAAGGGTTATATGAACGTCATAAAGTATTAACTTACCCAAGAACGGACTCAAGAGTGATAACAACCGATATTGTGCCAACACTAAAAGAAAGAGTTGAAGCTGCGTCAGTAGATGAGTACAGTGCTTTAAGTAAGCAAATTAATTTAACCAATATAAAATTACCTCGCTCAGTGGTAAACGACCAAGAAGTGACAGATCACCATGCGATTATCCCAACAGAACAACCGGTTTACTTAGCGGATATGTCACCAGAAGAAAGACGCGTTTATGATTTAGTTGTTAAACGCTTCTTTGCTGTGTTGAGCCCAGCGCATGTTTATAATGAGACGACTGTGATTGCGACCGTAGAACAGTATGAATTTTATTTAAAAGAAAATGTTGTTAAAAATTTCGGTTGGAAAGCTGTTTATAAAGAAGAAGTAAAAGAAACAAATCCTGTGGTTAATACATTAAAAGAAGGCAATAACTTAACGAATGTTAATTACTTAGCAAGTGAAGGAAGCACAACACCTCCGGCTCGTTTAACAGAAGGAACATTACTTAAAGCAATGGAGAACCCAACACGCTATATGGAAGATACCACTAAAGAGCTTGAAAAAACGATTCAACAAGCAGGTGGACTGGGTACCGTGGCAACACGTGCTGACATTATTGACAAGCTTTATAACACGCAGTATATGGAGAAGCGTGGGAAGTATTTACACTTAACTAAAAAAGGTGAACAAATTTTAAAGCTTGCTCCTGAAGCATTACGTTCACCAGCGCTTACTGCTGAATGGGAAGGCAAACTAAAGCAAATAGAAGCAGGAAAGTTAAGTAAGAAGGCATTCATCAAAGAAATAAAATTATATACCAAAGAGATTATTCAACATATTAAAGGTATGGAAACGACCTTTAAGCATGATAATATCACAGGAACGCATTGTCCAAAGTGTAATAAATTTATGTTAGAAATTGAAAATCGAAATGGTAAGATGTTAAGGTGTCAAGATCGGGCGTGTAATCACAAACAAAATGTTTACAAAAATACAAACGCGCGCTGTCCGAATTGTAAAAAGCGCCTGAAACTTTATGGTGAAGGTGACAGTCAGATGTTTACCTGCGTATGTGGCCATCGCGAAAAGATGGAAACATTTCAAAAACGTCGCAAGAAACATCAGAAATCCCGTGTTTCCAAACAGGATATTAATAAGTATTTGAAAAAAGAAGAAGAATTTACTAATAATCCATTTGCTGAAGCGTTGAAAAAATTAAAAGATGACCAATAAATCTGTCAATTCACTAAAAAATCCTATAGAGTCCGTGCAAAAATACTAAAAAAGTTGTATAATATTAATTGTAATTGATCAAAATTAAATAGAGCTTTTTATAAAGCTTTAATATAAGTGTAGCTATAAAGGAGGAATTTAATATGGCTTTTGTTATTTTAGACCCATGTCAGAATGAAAAATCTGGTGAATGTGTAAGTGTGTGCCCTGTTGACTGTATCGAAGAGGGACCTGACCAGTTTTATATAGATCCAGATATTTGCATCGATTGTGGTGCATGTGTTGCGGTATGTCCAGTAGATGCTATTGTTGAAGAGTACGATTTAACACCAGATCAAGAAGTATATTTAGAAAAAGCTGAAGAGTTTTTCGGTAATTAATATTAAATAAATTGCCTTCTACTCAAGTCTTATTGAGTGGAAGGTATTTTTATATGTAAATAAGGAGGATATACATGACTGATGTGGTTGATATGAAAAACGTATCATGGCGGAGAGATGGTAAAGAGATTCTTTCAAATATTAATTGGAAAATTAAGCCTGGCGAACACTGGGCAGTTTTAGGTTTAAATGGAGCCGGAAAAACGTCTCTTCTAAATATGATCAATGGATATACATGGCCAACAACTGGTGAAGTAAGTGTTTTAGGGAAAAAGTTTGGAGAAACAGATATCTATCAAATGAGAACCGAAATAGGTTGGGTAAGCTCGTCTTTAGAGCAAAGAATGAATGGCCGATATCTTGCAGAAGACATTATAGCTAGCGGTGTTAAGAAAACGTTTGGTTTTTTATATGAAGACCCGACAGAAGAAGTATATGAGGAAGCAAGAAGATTGATGAACCAGCTTAATTGCTCACATACATATGGTAAACGGTATGAAATGTGTTCTCACGGCGAACGTCAAAAAATCCTCATTGCAAGAGGGCTTATGGCAAAACCAAAATTACTTATTCTAGATGAACCGACAACTGGCCTAGATTTTATCGCCAGAGAGGATTTATTAAAAGCTTTAGAAGAGATGTCACAAGCGGAAGATATGCCAACGATTATCTATGTCACACATCATACAGAAGAAATTATTCCACTATTTACGCATACTTTATTGCTTAGCAAAGGAACAATTTATGCGGCTGGTTTAAATGAAGACGTTTTAACAAATGAGGCTTTAAGTGGCTTATTTAAAAAAGAAGTTAACTTAGAGTGGCATGCAAGTAGACCATGGATGAGATTGAATTAAATGAAGTTTTTATGGAGGTGATTGATTGAAAGATAAATCACTCGATGTAAAGAATAAAAAATGGTTAATCCCACTTGTGGTAATTATCATAATTGTAATTTGGGGATTAGCTTGGGTATATATGAAATTAGCGCTTAATTATATGAGTGCGCTTACCTTTTCAGCGTTAAGGTTTTTGATAGGTACCATCGTATTATTTATCTTAGCTATATTTATTAAAAAATCTAAATTATCCTATAAAAATGTTTTACATATGGTTGTTTTGGGTGTTTTTCAAACGGGTATTGTATTCTTTCTTGTAATGTATGGATTACAATTTATAGGAGCAGGTAAAGGCGCTTTATTACTTTATTCCATGCCTGTTTGGAGTGCGGTTTTTTCAGTGATTATATTAAAAGAAAGAATCAGTTCAAGAAATATAACCGGCTTAATTATAGGCGTAGTAGGATTAGTAATTATCTTGGGCATGGACTTTCTTATTATTCAAAGTAAAGATGTATTAATAGGTGAGATGTATATTGTCGTAGCAGCCGTTGCGTGGGGTTTTGCTAACATATATTATAGAAAACATTTAGATGATGTACCAATTATTCAAGTGTCTGCATATCAAATGATGTTTGGAACATTAGGGCTGTTTATTGCAGTATATTTAATTGAAGGCACGCTAAAAATCAATTGGACATATGAAGCGGTCTATTATTTATTATTTACAGGCATTTTTGCTTCAGCAGTGGCATTCTCGCTTTGGTATTACGTATTAAAAAGGATTAATACAATTACAGCAACGGTATCTATGATGATGGTTCCAGTTGTTGGAATAGTATTGAGTTATTTTATGATTGGCGAAGTTATAACGATGAATATCTTAATCGGTGGGCTATTTATTTTATTCGGTCTTTATATTACTCAAACAAAAAGCGCTAACAATAGTAAATAGTCCTAGAGTGATCGTGAAATTAATGTAGGAATACATTAAAAAAGCTTTTAATTTGGTATAATTAAATATCTGTGGTATTATGTAAAGGCTGAACTCAAACAAGATTGTTATCTAAAGACTTTAAAGTTCAAGCGAAATACATATTACTTGCAAATGAAATACATAAGAGCTATAATAAGATTTGTCGCTAAAAATGAATGTTAAAATTTGTTTTTAAAAAGATATTTTCCTTCATTCCACAGTAGCTCAGTGGTAGAGCAATCGGCTGTTAACCGATCGGTCGTAGGTTCGAATCCTACCTGTGGAGCCAATTTGGAGAGCTGTCCGAGCTGGTTGAAGGAGCATGATTGGAAATCATGTAGGCCGTTTACGGTCTCAAGGGTTCAAATCCCTTGCTCTCCGTACTTGAAGAATTACATACACTTTAAACTTAGAGAATGGCCCGTTGGTCAAGCGGTTAAGACACCACCCTTTCACGGTGGTATCACGGGTTCGAATCCCGTACGGGTCACCATTATTTTTTACCAGATATTTTTTGGAGGATTAGCTCAGCTGGGAGAGCACCTGCCTTACAAGCAGGGGGTCGGCGGTTCGAGCCCGTCATCCTCCACCATTATACCGCGGGGTGGAGCAGTCTGGCAGCTCGTTGGGCTCATAACCCAAAGGTCGCAAGTTCAAATCTTGCCCCCGCAACCAATTTAAAACTATTTTTCAAATGAAATAATTGCAAAAATAGTCTTAAAGATAGTAGAATAATATATGTGGTCCGGTAGTTCAGTTGGTTAGAATGCCAGCCTGTCACGCTGGAGGTCGCGGGTTCGAGTCCCGTCCGGATCGCCATTATATAGGGCTCAATAGCTCAGTCGGTAGAGCAAAGGACTGAAAATCCTTGTGTCGG
>DATGTX010000044.1:0-2950 GCA_035301645.1 Pseudogracilibacillus sp.
GTGATAGGTATTCTTCTTACCTAGATACCTTTCAATTATTAAAAAAACGTGGACATTGTGCGGTTGCTTTTACAACTGCCAGATTGGAAAGTAAAAGTACAAAACAAACGATTGAAGCTTATAATGAAGTTTTTGGTGAGCTTCCATCTGATTATCATATTTCTGATTGTCGATGTTTAAATGACGGAAGTGAAGCGGCGAAAAAATTCTTGCAGTTACCAAAAAGGCCAACTGCTATCTATGCAAACGGAGATGAAGTAGCTGGTGGAATTTACTTATATGCAAAGTCTCAACAATTTAATATTCCGAATGATTTAGCTGTCATTGGTCAAGAAAATCAACCGTCTGGTAGTGTTTTGGGAATAACTACCGTTGACCACCAACTAACAAAAGTTGGCAAGGAAGCCTTTAATCTTATTTTAAATAGATCTCAAGAAAAAGTAAAAGTACCTTATTTTATTATTGAGAGAGATTCTGTATAACTTTTATATTTAAAGAATAAAAGTATTTTACTTTTAAGTAAGAGGACTTGTTTTGAAAAGAATTGCTATTAGAAAAAGCTAAAGTTGAGCCAGATGAATCGATTATCGGTGCAGCATGTCAAAAAAACTTCAGTGGTAAACGAATTGAGGTTTTGTTTGGTCTCATGTTGATTGGGATATGTTCTATATGCTAGTGTTAAAATGCTCTTAGGAACTCCAGGTCAATGGGATGGTGTCATACCTGTAATTTTAGGTATTTCAACAAATAAAGCTGGCTAGTTTGGCAATCTCGTTATACTAGTTTTGCGTTTATTCCTTTTATTAATCTCACGTAACAAAAAGCCACTTATGATCTAGACGTCAAAAAGTGGCTTTTATGCTGTTTAATGTTAGACATTTCTATCAACAATTTCTCTCACTACTTAAGTTTTCCCCTCACACAAAAGTAATTTCTGCTTGTCCTATATCTGAGTATTTGACAGTATATGTCCCTTTTTCCACAGGAAGTGGTGATATAAATGTACCTGAGGAAATGACCATATCTTTTTCGAGAGTTTTCCCTTTCTTGGCGAGTTTCTTTGCTAGCCATGCTACGGATGAAACGGGATTTTCTAAAACAGCAGAAGACAAACCCTCGCTAATTTTTTCTCCATTATAAGCAAGTTCCATGTTTACATTTGCCATTTCTTCAAAAGACAGTGGATCGATATCATCAGCTATAACAACTAACCCTGTTGCGGTATTGTCAGACAGTAAATCAGCTAAGGAAAAATTAGGAAACCAATCAATGTAGCGTGCATCTGGTACTTCGATCCCGGGTGCTATTTTACTTTTGTTTAAAATTTCCTCTTCATCAGCCTCTGGTGTCAAGTCTTCGGTCAAAATAAACATAATTTCAGGTTCAATCATGGGAGAAAATAAAGATTCTAACGAAACGGAATCCCCGCTATTTATGACGTGCGAGACTAGTAAAGTTCCATAAGCTGGTTCATGAGTTGATGCAATGGCTTGGGTTTCAGCACTTGTCATACTGATTTTGTAACCGGCCACTTTATCATTTTCTAGTTCACATTTTCGCTTAATGAATTCGTCTTGTATGGAATAGGCCGTCTCCTCATTTAAAGTATGAGTGTGACGAATAAATTCAATAGGTTGTTTTGTATCATGAGATTTTAATAGTTTTTGTGTAATTTCATTGACTGCATTAGCCATAATGTTCACTCCTTACGATATGTTTAGAAAGATTTTTAAAAATTATAATTATTGCTATTGTAGCAAAGACCGCATAATTTATGAAGAGAAGCAACCATGTTTTTAACATGATTGATTTTATTGACGAAAGAAAGATTAACCAAATTGTTAGAACATATTGCATATTACGTTAAAATTTGATATGATTCTTCGTATTACAAAACTCGACAAATATTGCACAAATTTGACAGAATTTTATAACAATAACAGAAAGGTTGATGACATTGAAAACAAAACTATCATTTTCTTCTCATGTTGCCATAGGAGTCATGTTGTTTGCATTGTTTTTTGGGGCCGGGAACCTTATTTTTCCGGCAGAATTAGGACAAGAGTCTGGTACAAATCTTCTACCAGCGATTATTGGCTTTTTAATTACAGGAACTGGTTTACCGCTGCTCGGAGTGCTGGCCATTGCTTATTCGGGTAGTGAAAATTTGCAAGAACTTGCCAGTCGAGTCAATCCTGTTTATGCGATATTTTTTACATCATTACTATATTTAACAATTGGGCCATTTTTTGCAGCACCAAGAACAGCAACCGTTGCATACGAAGTAGGATTTCAGTCTTTTATTGGAGAAGGGAACCAACAAATTGGGTTGTTCATTTTTAGTTTAATCTTTTTTGCTATTACACTTTTAATTTCTCTGAAACCTGCCAAACTAGTTGATTATGTAGGGAAAATATTAGCGCCGGGGATTGTAATCTTGCTCGCTATTTTATTGACGATGGTGGTAGTTAAGCCAATGGGATCCATTGAAGCACCACTTGAAGCATATGCGAGCGGTTCATTTGTAACAGGTTTCCTTGAAGGATATAACACGATGGATACCCTTGCCTCTCTCGTATTTGCGATGATTGTGATCCAAGCCATTCGCTCCATGGGGGTAACGTCCAAACAAGAAATTTTACGCTCAACAGCAAAATCGGGAACGGTCGCCGTTATATTACTTTCAGTCATCTATGTGGGAATTGCGTATTTAGGTGCGACAAGTACACAGGTTTTTGGTATTTTTGAAAATGGAGGCCCCGTACTGAGCAGCGCTTCTTCCTATTACTTCGGGGCATTTGGAACAGTTCTACTCGCGATTGTCATTACACTCGCTTGCCTAACAACGGCAATCGGTCTTGTCACTGGATGTGCAGAATATTTCCAAACGTTACTACCGAAAGTCAGTTATGAAAAGTTTGTCGTGTTTTTTGCAACACTTACATTTGTT
>DATGTX010000045.1:0-13378 GCA_035301645.1 Pseudogracilibacillus sp.
ACAAGTTAAAAAAGCGTTATAAAGTAAAAAGCTGTTCAAAACATTTATATGTTTGGACAGCTTTTTATTTAGTAATATTATTAAATAAATATTAGCTTAAGTTAGCCCCTATAAACTATTACATATTTATTGTACAATCGATATATGGAGAGAAGGTGAGATGGATGACAACGCTTGAAATTATAATGATGAAAAAGCTAAAGTTAGATGCATTGCGTCCTTTACCAAAGTATACATTAAAAAATTTGCGTGAAAAGCTACTTCTCGAATGGACCTATAACTCAAATGCGATTGAAGGAAATACATTAACGATAAAAGAAACTAAAGTTGTTCTTGAAGGTATAACTATTGGTGGAAAAACGTTAAGAGAACATTTGGAAGTGATTAATCATAGAGACGCGATTACTTATGTGACAGAAATTGCACAACATAAAGAACCGTTATCAGAGCGCCAAATTAAAAGTCTGCATCACTTAATCTTAAAAGGAATTGATGATGAGCATGCAGGAGTTTACCGTAATCAACAAGTGTTAATTTCCGGAGCTACTCATACTCCACCAAATCATTTACTTATCCAAGAAAAAATAGATGAAATGATGGATTGGTATGAAAATAAAGCCATTCATCTTCATCCGATAAAACGTGGGGCAATGTTGCATACGATTTTTGTAGGTATCCATCCATTTGTCGATGGCAATGGACGCACGGCTAGGTTGCTTTTAAATTTGGAATTAATGAAAGAAGGTTTCCCACCAATTATTATTAAAGTTGAAAACCGCTTAAAATATTACGAAACGCTTGATAAAGCACTGACTACAAATGATTATTCTGACTTTATCTCATTGGTAGAAAAAGAAGTTGATGACTCTTTAAATTTATATTTAGATGCTATCAAGTAATCCAGTTTTATTTTAAAAAATGAGAGGATGATCGATATGTTAACGACAAAAAACTATTTCAATCAGTTAGACGTAACGACACAGGGGAATTCAATGACTAAGGTGGGTAAATATGATTCCCAACCTAAGCTCAAATATGCAGATATAAAAAGAGAAACATTACCGATTCCAGAAATACTAACGCCTATTTCAGAGAACGATGAAAGTATTCACTATCATCTTACAGCCGAGGAGGGGACGACTGAATATTTTCCAGGTGTTGAAAGTCCGTCTAAAGGTTATAATGGTAACCTTTTAGGTCCGGTTATGAAATTACGTAAAGGACAAGAAACTAAAATTACGACAGAGAATCAGTTGAAAGATCCTGTTACTTACCATTGGCATGGTTTAATGCTATCAGGAGATGCTGATGGTGGGCCCATGCATGTTGTTGAACCGGGCGATAAAACAGATGTTCATTTTAAAGTTAGAAATGAAGCGGCGACATGTTGGTATCATCCACATACATACCAAATCTCTCCTGAACAGGTATATCAAGGTTTAGCGGGCTTGATTTATATTGAAGACGAGAATAGCGATTTGCTAAAAGACAAATTACCTCATGAACATGGTGTGGATGACATTCCACTAATTGTGCAAGATCGTTATTTTGTTGGAGAAGGTATAGTTGATTATGAAGCTGTTAAAAGTGACGACGGGACGCGTGGGGATCATTTACTTTTAAATGGAGCTTTGATGAGTAAATTTGATACAAATAAACGTTTCTTGCGATTACGTATTTTGAATGCATCAAACCGAACAAACTTTAAGTATGAGTTAAGCGATGAAAGTCAGTTCTTCCAAATTGCTTCAGACGGTGGTTTCTTGAATTATCCTTTAGGGATGAAGTCACTCATTCTTGGTGCTGGCGAGCGGGCAGAAATCATTCTTGATTTACAAGCAACAGATGGAAACCGAGTCTATTTGTTAGTGAATGAGTTTAAAGCGCTGGAAATTAATTTAGCAGATACATTAGAAGAAAACAGTGCGTTCTCTTATATGGATTCTTTAAGAAGAGATTTATTTAATATTATTTATCCAGAAGAAATTGCTGATTTACCTTTCCATCATATTATCTTCCAAGGAACGGATGAACGGGTTGCGATCAATGGTCGGAAATATGAGCTGGGACGTAGTGATGCGACTTTTAAAAAAGATCAATATTATGTTTGGCGGATTACTAATCAAAAAGATGATATCGAAAACATGCCGCATCCGTTTCATTGTCATGATACGCAATTTAGAATTCTAGCGCGTAATGGTAAGTTACCTTATCAAAATGAATTAGGTTATAAAGATAGTTTTGTGGTAAATGAAGGAGAGTTCGTCGATATATTGATTCATTTTCCGAATACCGGTATGTTTATGTACCATTGTCACAATTTAGAACATCAAGAACATGGTATGATGGCGCATTTTGATGTAAAATAATAATAATTAAGCGAAGTTTGAGGAGCGAGCAAATGAAAAAAGTATTTGAAGCAAGGTATAATGAACATGAAATTGTTGTGGAGAATCGGTGGTTTACAGGAGAAAAGTTATATGTGGATGGGGTTTTACAAGATGAGAATTTAGGTCTTAGTTTTAGAGCAACATTATATGGACAAATAAAGACAGAAGATAGACCGAAGATTATTAAAGTAACCATTGGTGGAAATTTTCAAATCCATTGTAAAATATTTGTTGATAATGAAGCGGTTGATACGTTTTTAGTTAAATAAGAATGAAATAAAAACAATACAGATGAAATTCTGTGTTGTTTTTTTATTGACATATACAGTCAGACTTTATACAATGTAACTATACAGTCAAACTATATAAAGTTGAGGAGTTTAAAATATGCCTTTAAATAAACATTTACCACTTACAGAAACGACATATTATATTTTATTATCTTTATTTGAACCGGCACATGGCTATATTATGATGCAAAAAGTTGAAGAATTAAGTAAAGGGGAAGTGAAAATTGCAGCAGGTACTATGTATGGAGCAATTGAAAACTTACTAAAGCAAGCTTTAATAAAATCTGTTGAGAGTACGGATAAACGGAGAAAGACGTATGTGATTACGGAAGAAGGAATTGAAGTAGTTAGACTAGATTTGGCACGAATTAAACATATGGCTCAAATTACTGAAGGGTTATTATCAATCAAGGATGGAGGCGAACAAAGTGTATAAGTTTAATTTTTTTGTGGACTTTGAAAAGGAAGAGAAGTGGCTTGAGGAAATGGCTTCTAAAGGATATCATTTAAAAAGTACTTCATTTGGATATCGATTTGAAAAAGGTCATCCAGAAGTGACTACGATAAAAAAAGATTTTAGAAAATTTAAGAAACAAGAAGATTTTTTGGATTACCGTACTTTATTTGAAGATAGTGGTTGGAAACAACTTGTAGGAACTAAAAGTTCTGGAGATCAATATTTCAAAAAAATAGATGACAGTGTGAGTGATGAGATTTTTTCGGATAATACTTCAAAAGCTGCAAGGTATAAAAGATATTCAAATATGAGTTTTGAATTAGCGTTTGCTTTTCTTCCCATTCTAGTTGCTTTCTATGTAACAGATATTATTGATTTTAACGTGTTTGTAAACCCAAAAGAACTTTATTTAACGCCAGGGTTATGGGATAAGACGGGTAGTGCTTTCTGGTCGGCATTTTTATTTGAAACGCCATTTGCTTTAATGCGAGGATTTATTTGGCTATTTATTCCTTTAATGATTGTGTTTTATTTAATATTTGGTTATCAATCAAATCAACTTTATTTAAAAAGTAAGGTATCTGAAAAGTAGGATGCTCATTTTGTAACAGGTATATTGAATATCCTTATCTACCGTCGCAATTAGAATGCACTCGCTGCTGTGGGGCTGTGAAGAATTGAAGTTCATTCTTCATTAGCAATGAGCCAACTTAGGCTGCGCCTTGCGCTGTCTCATTCTGGCACTTGTTCCCACAGGCGACTCGTACATTCTACTTGCTGGGTTTGGTGTGAATTTGAAGTTACACAGAATAGCTGGAGTATCTTAAAAATAAAAACGATAGGTGACTAGGATTAATCAGTCATCTATCGTGTTGTTTCAGTGATTTTCGGACACGTGCTGTTTCCACAGGAGTCAGGCGTCATGCACTGCGGTCAAGTTAAAGAGAGAGTGGCTGGTAGTTCATCTGTGACTCTCAAGTGGGCTCACCTGCTTTTTTACGTGAGTTGTTGTGTGGCAAAGGTATGATAAAGAGTGTGGTTCTGGTTGAGTTCCTCATGTGTTCCTCTTCCGGTAATTGAGCCGTTTTCGATAAATAAAATTTGATCGGCGTCAACGATGGTTGATAAGCGGTGGGCGATTACAAATGTGGTTCGTCCTTTCATTAATTCAAATAATGCTTTTTGAACAATAATTTCAGACTGACTATCAAGACTTGCGGTTGCTTCGTCCATCATTAAAATTTTAGGGTCACGTAAAAATGCTCTGGCAATCGCAATGCGTTGTTTTTGACCGCCAGATAATTTTACGCCTCGTTCACCAACTTCAGTATCTAATCCATTTGAAAATTGTTTAATAAACTCATCTGCATAGGACATTTTGGCGACAGCCCATAAATCGTTATCTGGAATATCTGTAGCGTTATCTAATCCATAGGTTAAATTATCACGTATCGTTCCAGCCATCATCGAGCTTTCTTGGGATACATAACCTATCTGATTCCGCCATGCTTTCATTGTAATTGTTTGGATTGGAATCTCGCCTATCACAATTTCGCCTTCTGAAGGTTCATAAAAGCGTTCAATGAGTCCGAAGATGGTTGTTTTCCCACCTCCACTTGGTCCTGCTAAAGCGATCATTTCACCTGGATGAGCAGAAAAAGAAATATCGTTTATAATCGGTTCATTTTCCTCATAAGCGAAAGAAACATTTTTAACATGAATAGGTAGGTTAGTAATGTCTTTTTCTATCCCTTGTTGACTTGTTTCAAGTGGTTCATCTAAGATTTCAATAATTCGTTCAGTTGCTCCTTTTGCTTTTTGTAGTTGTGTAAAGAACATGGTGAGGGAGGTCATTGGGACAATGATTTGGAACAGATAAAGTAAGAAAGCAACGAGTGTTCCAGTTGTCATTTCACCGCTTGCGACACGCATGCCGCCATAAGCAATAATACCAACAATCACAAACATGACGATAAATTGCATAATTGGTGCAATAAGTGCGAAAATACGTGCTTCTTTTAATCCATAGGTCAGTAACTTCTGAATCCCTGTTAATCCTTTTTCTTCTTCTGATTGTTCTGCTGTTGATACTTTCATTAAACGAATATCACCTAAAGTTTGCTGGGCGTTACCGGTAAAGGCGGCTGTTTCATCTTGTAGGCCACGTGAGATCTTGGTCATTTGCCGGCCTAGTGGAACCATGATTATAATGATTAATGGCACTGTAATTAACATGATTAATGTCATTTTCCAATCCATAATTAAAAGTAACGTAATTGCGCCAATAATTGAGAAGACGCCTGATATTGAGTCAGGAAAGTGTTGGGCGATTAGATCTCTTACAATACTTGTATCATTAACGACCCGGCTGACAACTTGTCCACTTGATGTTTTATCAAATAATTTTACAGGTAAACGAATTAATCTTGTCCACATTTTATCTCGGAGGCTTGAGACAACTTTTTGGCCTACAGCTGTGAGTAAGTAGAGGGAGACGCCTCCAAGAATTGCTTGTAGTACAAAGGCAGCAGCAATTGTGATAATAAGTGGTGTGCTTAATGATGAAACAGAAAAGCTGTCGACTAAATTCTTAGTGAGTAAAGGGACGATTAGTCCTGTTAGTGTTGTGAAGACGCTTGTTAATAAGCCAAAGAATAATGCGAATTTTGGAATGTTTGTGGATAATATTAAGGAAATAAATGCTTTGAGGCCGGATTGTTTAGTTTTCATATTTACTTTACACCCTTATTTTATTTATTTGCTAAAAGTATGCTACCAATAGAATAACACCTGGGAAAAAGAATAGCCAAAATGTTATTTGAAGCGGGTATAGAGATTGAAGTGCTAGGTTTGGTGTGAAATTAAGTTTTTATGTATAGAGATGAGGTGCTGTTGGTTTGTATTTTGTTATAAAGAAAAACGGTATAATATAATATATTAAAGTAGTTAATATATCCAAATCGATTAACCCTGAACTATATTTCTTGACTGTTGTACAGCCATGTAGTAATATAAAATTAACAGAACCCACCACGCCTCTTAATAATGCGTACCATGGTGGGACTTTTTATATCATAAACTATGAGGTTAAAATATGACAAACAATGGCAATAGGTGGTTAAAAGAACCTAAAACTCTTACTGAACAAATACATATTTTACGTGAGCGTAATTTAAATGTAGGAAATGAAGTGTTCGCAAAGGAAGTACTTAGCCAAATAAATTACTATCGATTTAGTGCATACACTCTAACACTTAAAAAAAGGCGATAAATTTATTGATAATGTAACATTTGAAGATGTGTATAGTCTTTATGAGTTTGATCGCCAATTACGTTTACTGTTACTATCACAGTTAGAAATCATTGAAGTATCATTTAGAACTAGTATTGCATATCATTTTGCGCATAAATATGGTGCTCTTGGTTATTTGGAAGTAGATAACTATATAAATGAAAAATATTTTGAGGATATGAAGTTTCAATTAAGAAAAGAAATAAATCGGAGTAAGGAAGTTTTTGTTTCTCATCATCATGATAAGTATGATGGAGTTTTTCCGATATGGGTTGCAATTGAAGTGACTTCATTTAGTTTGCTATCAAAAATTTATTCTAATATTAAAGGCGTAGCTCAATCTAGTATAGCCAGAAGTTATGCTAATAATAAAGAATATATAAAAAACTGGTTATACGCACTTTCTACAGTTAGAAACATTTGCGCTCATCATGGACGTTTATATAATCGTTACATACCTATACACTTTAAGTTATCTAAAGATGATAAAAACAATGGCATTAGTGGAAAAACTGTATTCGGTGCTATATATGTTATGGGCAAGATAAGCCAAGATGAACGCATATGGAAATCATTTATTAAAAAATTATCGGCACTAATAAAAGAGTACAACATAGTTGACCTTCATAAAATAGGATTTCCCAAAGATTGGGAAGAGAAATTACGAAAAATATAATTTTTATAGCATATGCGTTTAACTTATAAATAAGTTAAACGCATATTTTTAGGTTACTTAGATTGTAAAATTAAGTGAGAGGCTCGAAACGAAGATGTTGTATTTTAGGGTTTGTTATAAAGAAAGCGGTATTATATACTAAAGAAAGTTACAGTGTTCAAGAAAGAGGTGTTATTCAGATGAATACAACTAAGGAACGCTTACTAAAAATTATTGAAGAGATATCTGAAAGTGAAGTTGATCAGCTTTTAAGTTTCGCAGAACAATTAAAAAATAAGAGTTACAAAGAACTGTCTGAAGACTTGTTAAAAGCTAGCGAGACGAGTTTAGATTTTTGGGATAATGACATCGATGATGAAGTTTGGAATAATGTATAAACAAGACAAGATACTTTTAATATCAGTTCAATTTATTGGTTTAAAAACAACCCTGTTATCTTCTAATAGAGATAGCAGGGTTTTACTTATCAATTTAAAAAACTTGTGTTGATACATTTACCAGTTATGCTATCTTATAGATAATAGGGGGCGATGAATGTGGAATATATTAAGTTAGCTAAAGCAAAGGGTGTTTTAAATAAAAGTTATAATAAATTGGTGGATAAGTCAGAGTTAAGTGATTTTGGAGAAGAAACGATACAAGATGTGCTTAATTTTCAAAAGAGTCATTCAGCTTATACAAATACACCACTTGTTTCGTTAGACAATTTAGCAGATTATTTAAACATCAAATCAATTCATGTAAAAGATGAGTCTCATCGTTTTGGTTTAAATGCTTTTAAAGTAATGGGTGGGATTTATGCTGTTGGTAAGTATTTAGCTAATAAATTAAATAAAGATATTAATACATTATCATTTGATGAGTTAAAGTCAGAAAAAGTGAGCGAAGCAATTGGTGAATTGACATTTATTTCAGCGACAGATGGTAATCATGGACGTGGGATTGCTTGGGCAGCGCGTGAGCTTGGTCAAAAGTCAATTATATACTTACCAAAAGGGTCGACCCAAGCCCGTTTGGAAGCGATTAGAAATGAAGGTGCCTTCGCAGAGATTAAAGATATGAATTATGATGATACAGTCAGGTTATGTGCAGAACTTGCAGAAGAAAAAGGATATGTCATGGTGCAAGATACAGCATGGGATGGTTATGAAGAGATCCCTTTATGGATCATGCAAGGTTATGCAGCCATCGCAAAAGAGATAGCAGAAGAGATGAAAAACTTGCCCACTCATCTGATTTTACAAGCAGGTGTTGGGTCGTTTGCTGCTGGAATTGTAGCTTATTATTTGAATCGATATGGCGACAAAGCGCCTAAAATAATTCTTGTAGAACCATGTCTTGCAGATTGTTACTACCAATCATTTAAGAGTCCCGAGCAAAATATTGTACCAATAACTGGCGAGATGAACTCCATAATGGCAGGCCTTTGTTGTGGCGAACCGAATATTCAAGCTTACGACATATTAAAACAGTATGCTTTTGCTAGTTTTTCTACTCAGGATGAGATTGCTGCACTAGGAATGAGGGTACTGGGGAATCCATTACGTGGTGATAAAAGAATTATTTCTGGTGAGTCTGGTGCGGTTCCGTTAGGACTTATGTTTTATTTATGTGAGTATGGTAGCGATGCTGATTTTAAAAAATTAAACATTGATGAGAATTCAAGTATTTTAGTGCTGAGTACAGAAGGTGACACGGATCCAAAAAACTATTTAGATGTGGTGTGGAACGGGAATTATTCTATCTAAATATGTATTTCAATAATTTTTGTGACAAAAAAGTGCAGAATTATTCTGCACTTTTATCTGTTTATAAAGTTTGATTACTTTACAATCATGACCGGACATTCAGCATGTTTCACAACTTTGTGACTGACGCTTCCTAGAACCATTTCTTGAAAAGCATTTAATCCGCGACTTCCCATAATAAGTAGGTCGACTGCTTCGTCATTTGCGTAGTTAATGATTGTGGGACCAGGATAACCATTCAGTAACTTCAATTCATAATTAATTTCGTTTGTTTTGAGTTTATCTTCAAAAGGAATTAAATGTTTCCGTCTGGAGTAATCGAGCGCTGTCTTTCCTTCTGAATGCAAGACGTCAGTTTTAACTTTGTCGAAATCTATGACATAAATCATTTCAATTATACAATCTTTGCTAAGTGAAGCGATTTTCACCGCTTCGTCTGCTGCACGTAGTGAGTTGTCAGAACCATCGACTGCTAACAAAATGCGTTTATACATCATTCTCCTCCTAGCTATAATCATACATTGTTAATTTATTGATCATTTTTTCGCTTGATTTATTTAATCCAATGATTTCCACTGTATTATTATTATCGCGATATTTCATAATCAGGGTATCAACTGCACCTACGGCTGAGTCATCCCATATATGAGCGCTTGAAAAATCTACTACAATTGTTTGGTTGCTCACTGTAAAGTCAAACGCTGCTAAAAAATCTTCAACAGAGGCAAAGAATAATTGACCCTCAATTTCAAAAACAGTGCGCGAATCTTCAAGTGTTTTGGTAACTTTAATTTTTGAAATTTTAGCAACAAAGAAAATGGCACTTAAAAGAACTCCAGCAATGACGCCTTTAGATAAATCACTTGTTGCAACGACAATGATAACTGTCACTAACATGACAGCGGCATCTGTGCGGGGTGCTTTTCTTAAATATTTAAATGAGCCCCAATCGAAGGTGCCGATTGATACCATGATCATTATACCAACAAGGACAGGCATTGGAATTTGAATTACTAAATCACCTAATACGATAATTAAAAAGATTAAAAACGTACCGGCAACAAAAGTAGATAATCGCCCACGACCGCCAGATTTTACATTAATAACGGACTGACCAATCATCGCACATCCAGCCATTCCTCCAAAAAATCCTGTTATGAAGTTAGCGATTCCTTGTCCACGTGCTTCTCTATTTTTATCACTCTCTGTATCTGTCATATCATCTACGATTGTAGATGTGAGCAATGTTTCTAATAAACCAACAATCGCAAGAGCCATTGAGAAGGGAAAGATGATTGCTAATGTTTCAAAATTAAAGGGTACATTAGGAATAAAGAAGTCTGGTAATGACCGTGTAATTAATCCAAGATCACCCACTGTACGTAATTCAAAATCAGAAAATATTGCGATGGCTGTTAAAGCAATAATAGCAATAAGTGGTGCAGGAATAGACTTTATAAATCTGGGAAAAATATAAATAATTGCTAATGTAATTGCAACAAAAACATACGTCATATTAGAAATGCCAATAAAATGAGGCACTTGCGCCATGAAAATTAAAATCGCTAATGCGTTAACAAAACCAATCATAACCGCGCGGGGGATAAATTTCATTATTTTAGCTACTTTAAAAATACCAAACAACACTTGGATTACTCCTGTTAAAATTGTTGCTGCAAGTAAATAATCGAGCCCATGCTCTCTTACAAGTGGTGCCATTAATAGTGCCATCGCTCCAGTTGCAGCGGAAATCATTCCCGGTCGTCCACCTGCAAAAGCGATAATCACAGCAATCAAGAATGATGCATACAATCCGACCATCGGATCGACTCCTGCGATAATTGAGAAGGCAATTGCTTCAGGAATGAGTGCTAATGCAACGACAATACCTGAGAGAATGTCTCCTCTAATGTTTGAAAACCATTCAGTTTTAATCTTACTAACCACTTAACATCCACCTTTATAAGTTACTACCGAAATATTCAGTATGAATAGTCTACCATTTAAAAAGCAAAATAGAAACTTGAATTACGTGAGATATGTTACAATAAAGATAGTAATTTTATAATTAAAGGTGGTATTTAAAATGGAGGAATTAACTGAAGGTAAGTATGTTATTAATTTAGATATTTGGCATAGTGAATTAAATCAAGCTTCAACTATGGCAAATTATATGGCTAATTCAGCAATTCTAACAAAGGGTCCCGATTTCTTAACTATCACATTTATGCTGACAGATAGCCAAACTATTTTAGGTTTTCAAATTAATCAAGATGATGAGTGGCTTGAACCAATTAATGAAAAAGTAATTGACGATGAGAATCGTCGTTATGTGTTATTTGAGTTAAATGAAGTTTCTCAAATCATGTCAGGACGAGTGCAGTATGAACTAGGTTATGAAGGTAGAATTGTAAAAGGTGATGAAGAAGTTAGATTGATGTTTGCTACAGATGATTTACAAGAAGTAGAATAAGCAACTCCCGTTAAAGTGATAATGATTAGTCACTTAACGGGAGTTTTTTGTTGGTTTGTCGCGATTGTTTAAGAAGGACGGTTTCCACATCTTTTGCAAAAAATCTTAAAAGTGAGGTTCATTCACTTATCCAGAAAAATTATTTAATAAGCCATCCAACCAGCATCAGCTTTGATCACTTCACCGTTTATGAACCCGGCATCATCTGAAGCTAAAAATAAAGCCACTCTAGCGACTTCTATTGGGTCACCACTACGTGGATTATTTGAGGCGCCTGACATGACTCTTTCCATTCCAAATTCATTTGGTTCACCAGCAGCAATAGCTGTGTTCACACCACCTGGTGCAATCGCGTTACAGCGTACGCCTTTTTCTGCATATTGGAAACCTATATTTTTAGTAAGTCCGATGACCGCATGTTTTGCAGCGGTATATGCTACTCCCGCCCTTGATCCATGAAGTGCAGCGGCAGATGCCATGTTAATAATAACACCATTTTCTTGTTTTAGAAAAACTGATAAAGCTTTTCTTGACGTTCTCATCATTGATGTTGTATTAATCGCAAATACTCTATCCCAAAGCTCATCTGTAATGTCTGCAGCAGGTGTCATATTATCCATAATCCCTGCATTGTTCACTAATATGTCTAATTTGCCATACGTACTCACAGCTTGATCAATCATATTATCAACATCTTCTTGATTTGTGACATTTGTAACGACAGCAGTTGCTTTTCCACCATTATCTTTAATTTCTTTT
Organism: Pseudogracilibacillus sp.; assembly: GCA_035301645.1. GTDB lineage: Bacteria > Bacillota > Bacilli > Bacillales > Amphibacillaceae > Pseudogracilibacillus. The sequence continues at coordinate 12,086 of DATGTX010000045.1, forward strand.
ACGACTTCTAAAGCTCCTTCTTCGTTGAGGTCAGAAATAATGACACTTGCACCTTCTTTAGCGAATAGCTTAGCAATTTCTTTTCCAATTCCTGAAGCGGATCCAGTAATCACTGCGACTTTTCCTTCGAGCTTCATTATATCTCCTCCTATATAGTATGCGCTTACATAGTTTAAGTATATGACTCTTATAGACTACTGTCAAAAGCATTTTAAATATTGAACGAGGTATGTGTAAGATTATCCTCGAGAAGTAAAATTTGTTTTTATAGCAAAAAAAGAGGAGGTCATTTATCATGAATGTATGCTTAGACGGCAAATACATTATAGATAGAGGCCTCCTCATGAATAATATTATAACAAAGATTCATAATTTAATAAAGAATACTGATAATTTAATTGCGTTTGAAGAATCGATCAAGCATTTAATGGAAGAGACTTTTACAAAATTAGTAAGTGATGCATTCGTTCATATGAACGAACCAACTAAAGAAAAAGCACAAAAAGAGAATCATAAAGTTGTGCGAAACCATGAAAAACGTACAATTGATTTTTCATTTGGTGCAGTAACATATTATCGAACATCATTTAAACATAAACAAACGAATGAAAATTTTTATCGGCTGGATAATTTATTAGGTATTCGACCAAATCAACGTTATAGTCCGTTTGTAGAAGTTAAAGCTGCTGAATTAGCGAGCGAGAGTGATTATCGTGAAGCAGCTCGGATTTTAGAGGAATGGACACCTGTCACTATTAGTCACACAACAATAGGTGAAATTGTTAAAAGAGTTGGCCAAGCTCAGGCAGAGGCTGATAAATTATTAGTCGATGAATTAGACATAGCAGATTACTTACCAGAAGGTAAGCAGGTTAATTTTTTATATGCCGAAGCAGATGGCGTATTTGTTCGTGGTACAAATAAGAAGAAACACCATGAAGTTTACCATGGGATTACTTATGAAGGTTGGGCTAAGAATGGCGAACGGGTTTCGCTTGTCAATCCACGTGTTATGCTAACAACTCAGGGTGTGAATGACTTTTGGAAAGAAGTACAAGCAAGTACAACTTTCAAATACTCCTTAGAAAATACGCAAATTATAACAAATAGCGATGGTGGACCTGGTTATGCAGCTGAACGTTTCGAAGAAGCGTTCTCTCAGTCACACCACACTGTTTTAAATCAATTAGATGATTATCATATCAAACAAGCAATAAATAGAGCCTTCGGCTGGAATAAAAGTGAATTCAAAAATAATATTCAAAGTGCGATTACAAACAAAGATAAGGATAC
>DATGTX010000046.1:0-14684 GCA_035301645.1 Pseudogracilibacillus sp.
ATTGATACCAAAGAATTGCTTGCTCTAACTCATTTAAGTCAACAATACAATTGCATTCATTTATGAATTCAATACGCTTTTGAAAATTAACTATCAAGTAATTCACCATCCTCCCAAATGTTACCAATGACTTCAAGAGAACCTAGATCGATGTCCTCAGCTAATTCCCCGAAAGTAAAGATAATATTAGCGTTAGCATCCCTGACGCCAAATCCAGCTAAATTCTTATCATAAGTTACTTCTTCTGTGTAAGTGTTGCAGCCGCTCTTATATTTCACAATGTCACCTTCGAAGATTTCATTGTCGTTTTTATCTTTAAGTTCTGTTGATTGCATAAGGATGAAATCGCTTGCTGGCACTTCATCAAAAGCAATTTCGTCATAACTTAGCAATAAAGTATCGTCTTTGAAAGGATAGACATCGTAATACATCACTTTTCCTTCTTCTGTCCACGCTCTAAATTTTGGTCTCATTCTTCCACCGCTTTTTCATTTTCCTCTCTATACAAATCAACTAAATCACATAAATACCCATAGCTTTCTTCATCGTTTGTTAACGCATTCCAATCTACATCTTGTTTCGAAAGCCAATCAGAAAAATTCAAATAATTACCAATTTCAAGTTCAAGATAATCTCCCCAGCTCCAATAGTAGCCATAAATTTTGGCACGGTCACCTTTTGGATTTTCAAAAATTAAAATTGGATTATCACACCACATTGAGCCAAAACATAATTCACACGTTCCAGTTTCTTCAATACACGCATTTGATGTATCAACATCTACTAACGTAATTCCTAGCATTCTTCCACCTCTTTCGCAAACTGCCAAGCCCAATCAAAATCTTGCTTGATTTCAGATTCTGTTAGCTGTGCGTTTTCGTCACCTCTCCATGTTTCCCAATTAAATATACTGAAAGAAATATAGATTTTTCCTTCGTTATTTCTTCGAAGTATAATGGAACTAAAACCAAAACAGTTCGGATTCGGTATTTCAACTGTATACAGCTTTTCTTTCTCGACCTCATAGCCATCACGATTATCCTCAGTTACCTGAATCGCCTCAACAGGTGTTGTTTTAATATATTTTTTAATCATCCTCTACCTCCGTAACTTCCAATTTGCAGAACGTCATATCGGTCATATAATAATCTTTGCCTATCTCTCTCAGTGCTTCATTAAAATTTTTCGCCGTTACTGTGAAATAAAATACAGGCCCAGCATTTTCAAACCCAACGACTTGATAGCGTTTCATTCATCTTCACCTTCCGCTTCTTCAAAGACGTATAAATCATTACCCCAATAACCGAGTTCTTCCCAACGTTTTTCTTCAGCTGTAAATCTTTGATTTTCACTAGAACTGTTTTTATCATGGTAAAACTTGAAACAATAGCAGAGATATTCACCAGTATGTCGGTTTTTAGCTCTATACAGCTTTTCTTTTTCAATCTCATAGCCATACAACCAAGCTTTAGCAAATGTTTCAGGATTATCACTAATCCATCTGCCTATTTCTTCTGGTCCATCAATAAGTGTCATAGCTTCTAGTAAGTCAAAACCATTATATTTGCATCCTTGAATCCATGTATCAATATACGTTGGTACCACTGGTTTTTTATCCATGTTTATCCTCCTAACCACTTTATCAACAAAACTAAAATGATAGTAATCACAATCCGCATAATGCTGCTGCCTTCATCGTGGTATATTTTCGTATACGTTGCTTGTCTTCTTTGTTAGATACAACATCTGTAACCTCGATATTATCTTCAGGCGGCTCTTCATCACAGCTAACTTCTTCCATGTGCAGTTTTACTCTTTTGATGCCGTTTCTTTGTTCGTACTGTGGAAGATATCCCAATTTCACACCTAAAAACTCAGCGCATTTTTCACAGGTTCCAGTAAACAACCACTCGCCATCCTTAAATAATTGATATACCCAAACTTTGCGGCGCTCTTTTTCCTCCCGCGGTTTGCGTGTTAGCGTTCGCAGTTCTCTGCGTTTCTCCTGTAAAACATGCTTACCTTTTCGATGTCTAGTATATACAGTAACTGGTGAAATTCCTAACTTTTCAGCAATATCGTTAACCGTTCCTGTGAAAACTACATTGTCATCTAATATCAAATCATAGATAATAACTTCCCTTTTGTAATTAGCCATTTCTCATTACCTTTCTCATCATTTTTTCAACTCTTTCGTTTGGCAAATCTTCCAGCCGTTGTAATTTCCTAGCTTTATATGCGCTGATGCCAAGTAATTCGCCAACATCTTCTGGCTCGCTGATGCCTTTGCTATCTAACCAGCCAAGAAACTCATCTAGCACATCAAGCACCGTCTTGCTGTAAGTTTCGTAATGCGTGACGGAATATTTAGCACGCATTTTGTTTCCGCCTTTTCTCATATTTTTACCTCAAAATAGTAAAGGTTACCGAGTTACCGATAAAAAACACTTTTCTATTTTTTTCTTGCACTTATATTCACAAGAATCCCTTAATATCAACGTTTCTTTATATATTTACTATTTTTATAATACTTTTTAATAAAATATAGGTAACTAGGTAACCAATATAGTATAAACCCAATAGTATCAAGGTTTTTCACGGTTACCTATCCCTATTTTTATCGGTAACTTTAGGTAACTATGGGTAACTTTTAGCTTAAAAGGTTACCGATGGTTACCGATAAAATCATAAAAGTTACCTATCGTTTTCTAACAAATCCTTTTGTTGTTTTTTTGTTTTGTTTGAAAACTTTCTTCTCCCATTCAGGATGATTATCCATGACCATATTGATTTTCGTTGACAGCTTTCTGTCGTTCGAACTTCTCATAAACAAGTTATACATCATTTCTCGTGTTGAAACTTTTGTCAATTGAGCATCACCAGCATCAAAACCATGGCTGTTGTCAAAGTAGGCTTGCGTGTATTGATGTTGCTTTTGAGCAGACATGCTTTCCCAATTTGACGGAATTGGCATATCTAAGTATTCCAATACTTGCTGTTCGACTTCGTCTCTGTACATGAATCGTTCGCGATAAACGTTTAATTCTTGCTCTGTTTCTTCATCAAACATCAAACTTGCACCATTTTTAAAAATCGTGACGGCTTCACCCCAGATTTGTTTAATTGTTTCGGGCTCGATTTCCATCGGATGTTTCTTTTGCTTTTCAGCGTTTACCATAATCGGTAAAAACCTGCGCTCGCCAGTTTTATCTTTGAGATATTCTTTCTGGTTGGTCGTTCGAGCTAAAACAAAGTTTTTTGCAAACTCCTCTGTTCGCTTCATGTATGGTTTTCTAAAGCGCAAGCTTGTTTTTGAGATAAAAGCCTTGGTTTCAGCAAATGACATTCGATTACTTGCCACCATTTCATCATCATTAACAATCAAGCTCTTTAGCATGATGTCGTAATTATCTTTGTTTGAGAAATCTGTGACAGCATCTGTGTACCAATTGCCACCTAATTTCTGGAGAAGTGACGTCTTACCAACACCTTGACCGCCAACCAAATCTAAGACATAGTCAAATTTAACATATGGATCATACACCTTCGCAACTGCACCTACTAACCACATTTCAGCAATTTTTGAAACTAGTCCTATGTCGTCAGCGCCTAAATAGACTTGAAACATACGATCGATTCGCTGTCTGCCATCCCATTCTTTAGCTGCTTTTTCCATATATTCAACTACGGGATTGTAAGTTCTTTCTGAGAAGAATGTTTCCATACCATCGACCATCGCTTGATTTGAAAAAGCTACTTTCAACACACTTTCGAAATACACTTTAACAACTGAATCAAAATTAGAAGGTAGCTCACCTTTTTTGAAATGAGTGTTACCGATTTTGATGTCTTTGATTAATTCATGTTCTTGCGAGAATTCGTTGTGTTTTAAATAAATACTTAATTGGTCATCTGACTTAAAAGCCATTAAGACATTATTTGGACTGTTAGCTCTAATATTGCCATCTTTCGTGGTAATCATACCTGCATTTCTGTCAATGCTAATCACATCACCAATTACAATCACCTTCTATCTTTTTTAATCATACTTTCAACAGTCCGTTCCACTTCCTGTTGAGGAAGTGGGCTGATACTGTTGTTATTTGCTATTTGAGCTAATTGAAAAACTAATTCATCATCAACCGCCCTGTACAGCAAGCCGCCAACAAAGCTAGTGAGCTTGTCATTACGTCCACCTTCATCACCAAAACCAACCGCGATGGTTTCGAACAATTCAGTTGTCTTACTTTTAGTTTTCTGATACGTTCTTGCTCTTAAAGCTCGCAAGCCGTCTTTACCATCGTAGCTATGCCCGTTTGTTAAAGCATATTGTTTTTTAATAGCTTCTATTAGTTGTTTTGACGGAGTTACCATCGTCAAACCTTCTTTAGATTTCTCTAAATCCCACTCGTATTGACCTTTATCGGTTGCCGATGGCGCCACTAAGACGTAATTGTTTGGATGCGCTTTGATGTCAACACCTGGAAGGAAACCAATCATTTGACTGATTTGAATATCTTCTCTTTTAAAATAGAAAAGATGCTTTCCGCCACTGGCAGTCTTAGCTTGTAAAGTTGGCTCGATAAGCTTTAAACCATCCCATTTTTTCAAGCTTTCAAATCCGTTGGTTGGTCCATGCTTATCAATGTCGATGACGAAAAAATTAGTCGTTCGAACAGCGATGTTAGCATTCGGATAGCCGTTCCAAAAACTTTCAATTTCATCAGCTGACATCGTTTTGTTCGCGAAGTCAATCAACGGCATTTTATTTTTTGGATTGATTGGAATTACTGAAAAGCCTAGCTTATTGTACTTCAAAGCATAATCTTTCATGCAAGACATGCTAACATCTCCTGTCTAATGCAGATTTTTAGAATGGAAGGTCATCATCGTCAATTTCAGTAGCTGACATAATAGGTTGATTTGCTTCCTCTTCGATATCGTAATTGCGGTATTCTTTCCCTTTTTTAGAAACACCTTCGTCAATAATAAGATTGAAATAAGAACCAACCGCTTTACGTTGAAGAGCTTCTTCCATGGCTTTACCATCTTCAAAATCACTATTTTTTAGCTCATCACCAGCCAAAACAATAACTTTTTGGAAGAATTTAATAGTTTTTTCGACAGACCAGCCTAAATCGATTGTTTTTCCATCTTTTGTTTCCCAAGTATCAAGTGTTCCGAAAGTGACAAAATCTGAACGTCCATCGTAATCACCACCGCGGACTTCAAATTGATAACCGAGACTTTCCCAGCCACTATCTGAAATGTTGAATTTCGCTTTTTTTAACACAACCGGATAAGTACCAGCTGGAATTGCAGGTTGTCCATTAACACTATCTTTACGTGGATCAAATCCATTCTTTTTAAGTCCTTTTGCAATATCTAATAAACTCATGTGTATATTCTCCTTTTAATTAAAATAAATCTTCGTCGTTAGTTGTTTTCGGTTTCGCTTCAGCTTTAGCAACTGATGCCGTTTGTGTTTTTTGGTGAGCTGGTTCAACAGCTCCTCGAATAGTTTGTAAAATCTTTAAAATCGCTTTGTCATCAACTTGGTCTGCATAGTAGGTTTTACGTTTTCGGTCAACTTCACGATTGTAATTGTTGCCAATTTTTTCGGTGTGAATCATCAAATCTGAATTACCATTGATGAGATTGACATACTTATCTTTCAAACTTGGTTTGTCTTTGGTTGCATTGCCTTTATCGTCATATTCTGAAATTTGACGACTAATATAAATGACATTCATTGGTAAAGCTTTTAAATCAATAACAAGCTCTGTCAAAGCTTGATTGAAATAATCATAGCCTTTACCATAGCTAATTTCAGATAATGACTTAACACCGAACTGACTGCAGACAGCAATTTTGATCATGTCGATAACATCGTCAATAACATCGACTACTACTGTTTCGTAGGTGTGTTCTTGCGTTTGCAAAGCCAGTAAGATTTCACTAAGCTGGTCGATAACTGATTTTGTAATACGTCCGCTCCTGTCTCGCGCATTGATTAATTGAATCGCTGGTACACTGTTAGCACTAGCATTTCCGTCCGTGTTTAAGACGATTGGATTCGGAAATTCGTTGGCCAAGTAAGATTTTCCGCTCATTGTTTCACCGTAGATGAAATAGTTTCGTGGTGTGTCTCTCGGCACTTGTGGTTTGTTTTCTGGTAGTTTAAACATCTATTCTCCTTTATAATAAAATTCAATAACATTGACATCATGCTGCTGACGACTTCCTGTTACTCGCCATAGGAGCTGGCGATAATCATCATATTCACCGCTATCTTTGTCAACTGGATCAAGTACAGCAATTGTTTGAAACTTGTACTGTAAGCCATCAACCCCAACGCCAAGAACTTGACTCGTAGCTACTATGATTTGCTTATCAAGCCCTTCTTTAACATCACCCGTCCAAATACCTATGTCGGGATGCCGTTCATGGATAACATTAACAATTTGCTTTGACTTGCTGACAATCAGCATGCCGTGTGGCGCTCGTTCAATCAAACCATCTAACTCTTTTAAAAGTGGCGTATCTGCATTGATTGCTTTTAATTTTGGAAAATCAACAGCAACGCCAGTTTGATTTAAGTATTGTTCGAACGTCTTACGCCCAAACGATTGCTTAGCCATTGCTGTTTGATCGCCAATTGTCACTAAGTTTAACTTTTTAAACTGTTTAAGTTTTTCTGGATTAGCGACTGGAACTGTCTTTTGAAAAAATTTGATGTCATAACCATTGTTCTTTTTGGCGTTTTCAATTTCTTCAATCTCTTCCCAACGCATGAAATTTGGTAATTTAGATACATAGCTTTCATAGTCTCTAAAGTCATCCCATTTCTCTTTTGAGTAAGAGAATGGATCATATACCATTTTTCCGTGCGTTTTCTGCCAATCAAATTTTCTGTTAGGGTTAGCAAACCCCCACAGCGTTTTTTCTAGCGGATAGAAATTTTGACCTTTTTTCCTAATCGGTGTGGCTGATAGCCCTATCGTGTAATTGCGCTTTATTTTAGCGTATGCTCGCACGTTTTTATCGCTTGATACATTTTGCCATTCATCAATAATAAGCACGTCACAAGCCATTTTTTGCGTTTTAACACGATTTTGCAAAGCTCTATCAGTTAGATAAATAACTTCAAAGTCTTTGTCAAAACCAAATTTCTGAACAGTGTCTTTCCAACCATCTAAAATAGCCACTCGATTATTAACGATGATAACTTTGTCAACGCTTTTAGCTTTACAGATTGATAAAGCGCAGATGGTTTTACCTCGGCCTTCAACCTCCCAAAGCTTCAAGAAAAATACCGTGATTTAATCTTGAACTTCGGGATACTGCCTCCTTTTGCCATTTTCTTAACACAATTTTTGTCAAGCTTTATACCTCCATCACCTTATGTTTGCGATACTCACAAACCACCCTTCCAATGTCTTGAACAACTTCTTCAATGTCGTTTCGCATTGCGTAAAATAGCCCAAGTCGGGCGGCTGCTCGGCAATCTTGATGATGGCTTTTTTCAAATTTCCATAGACCCAAAATTTTTAAGAGATTATCTGGAATGTCAGATTTATAACCAGCATTGCGTTGCAAAATTAAATTCGGAAAGCACATTTCGATAAAAGCAATCGTCTCCAATACTGAATTATCTTTTGATTTGTCATTATCACGAGCTTCGAATTTTTCAACAACAACGACATCTGGCTCTAAATCAAATCCAATAGTTGTGTACCATTCTTTAAAACCTCGCATGCCATAACTTGCTACCCACGAGCATTCAAGCCTTGCATTGTCTAACAAAACAATTCCAGTTGTACTGGTTTTGATTTTGTTTGAAGATGGATCAATAGCTAAAATCTTCACGTTCCCACTCCTCAAACTCGTTACCAGTCAGACCAACCCATTCGACAAGAATAGTAGCAACACCTTCACCAAGCTGGTAACCAACGATTTCATGCTTCCAGCAATGTTTATTCAATTCGATTTCATGGTTTAACCAATCTGTAGCATTATAACCAATGCCGTCAACATACTCTTTTACAAAAATCATTTACCATATTCCTCCTCTACCAGTTCTGTTAGTACTGTTTCAAAATCAATAAAGTTTTTAACTTGCCTTTGTCTTTCAGCAAATAGTGCTTCCGTTGGAATATTATCGAAAATTGGTTGCCAACGTTCGATAATCTCTTGCATTGCTTCTTTAACTTCCTTTTCAATTTCTTTTGCAAATTCGCCATTTTTGATTTGAATGGTTTCATTGCTTACGCCACCGTATTTTTCAAAAACTTCTGGTGCTAAAATCAATTTTTTGCGTTTATTAACATAAATTCTCAATCGTACGCCCTCGCTTTCCATAGTTGATAAATCTCTTCGCTTTCACAATGTGGACATTCAAGCGGCGGGTAGCTATCAATAATTTCCCAGCGCTCACCACAATCCAAGCAGCGATATTCGTATGTGTACATTATTGATTTTTTCCCCTCTTTCGCTCATAATATCCTTTTTCTATCTCTAGCTGGTCTGTTTCGTTTAGCTTGCTGATACATTTATCAAGCGTTGATTGCGGAATATCCACTTCTGAGATGATGATATCTAGTAAGTTTGCCTTTGCGTTGACTTTGTCAGAATAGCCCAGTAAATACCCAACAGATACCCCAAAAATATTAGCAATGGAAGTCCAAACCAAGAAATTTCTCGGAGAACGTCTACCATTTTCGTAAGAAGATAGTTGGCCAGTTGATGTTTTTATACCGTAATCATCTAACAAAATGTCACTTAATTCTTGTAACGTCAGACCTCTTTCTTTTCTTAATTGCTTAATCTTATTCATAATTCCACATCCTAGATCAAGCTGTTGCGAATATTGTGTGTTTTGTTATAATTTTTAGCACTCACTTCCCAGCTTTTGAAAACATAAGTTGGTTGAATAGGCTCTTGCTTTTTAGGTTTTGCAAAAATCCAGTTAAATAGTTTCATCTTCTACGTCCTCCAAGTCAAAAATTGATAATCGTTTGCCTGCAAACGGTAAAACGATTATTTCAGCTAATGCTAAAACTGCGACTGCGATAATTAAATATGTCATGTTATATTCCTACTCTTTCTTCTAGTTTGATGTTTCCCAGCATTTCAGCTAATGTTTCTTTTTTACTCAAATATCGGTTACGTGATTTCCATTTAACAAATAGCTCAAATCCTTTGTAATTGATAAAAACTATTCGATGTGTAGGATTGTCGATATATTTCCTAAACTCTGGATGTTCACGCATTTCAGCTGCCCATTGCTTAGCGACGGGTTTGCTAAGACCTTCCCAACGTTGCATTAAGTGGTCATAATCGCCCCACTCCGCTTTTTCGTTGTTGCCAACAGCTTTATACGTTATATTTGCTTTCGGCATAGCACACTCCTTTTAAATGTGATATAATCTAGTTAAGTTTTTTTGTTAAGTCACTGATTTCTCAGTGGCTTTTTTTGTTATAATCATCTCGAAAGGAGGTGATTATATGAATATAGAAGAACAAAATTTACAACATGTGTATGTATCACCAAGCGACCATCCTCAAGGTTATCAAATTGCTCCCAAAGGTAATCTAGTATATAAGTTTGTAAACAGTTCAGACCGATTATATTTTCAAAGATTTTATGTTTTTGATGACGGAACAATTGTTTTAGATGAGGTTTCGCAAGGTCAAATTACTATTAAATCTAATAATGAATTCACAGTTGAAGGTGATTTTATTAGATTTGTTTAGTTGAGTCTATTTGTTCTTTAGTCCAATTTCCAAGGACTATTTTTTCAGAATCTACTGTTACCGCAGTAGGTTCTTTTTCTTCGTCCATAACAATGTTCACATAACATTCAATGGGTTTATTAAATGCTTTTTCTAGCTTCTGGACTTCTAAAATAGCTTCTTCTGCTGTGTTGCAAGAAATGTTAAATTGTAGTTTGTTCATGTTTGCTCCTCTTCGTTTTGATATAATAGTTTCAATTCATAAGGTGAGACATTTTTAGGTCACCCTTTTCAAGAGCGATAAGCTCTTTTTGTTTTGGTGTCTCACGGATTTCAAATTTTGTGAAATCGTCATAAGATAGATTTTCCAAAAACTTAATTGCCTTTTCAGCGTCAACATGCTTGATGTTAGTGTACTTTGTCACGTTAAATGCTTTCTTCAAGCGTGAGTACATCAAGCGGATGAATTGACCCTTCTTAGATGCGAACAAGTTATCGCTTGGATGTGTTTTCTGTTCTTCAAAGTAGAAGTCAGCAAACACACCAGCTTTTCGGAAAACGATGCTTTTAATTTTTGAAGCTTCACCGTCATCAATATGTACTTTCTTGTTGACTTCTTCGACAAGCAACTCAATGTCAGTTAGCTTTTGATTAGTCTTTCTAACATTTCTATCCATTTCTTCCTTAATTCCGATAACTTCTTCCAAAAGCTGTTGATTAACAGTGCTTTGGGCAACCAAATTCATAGCTTGTTTCTTCTGCATTTCTACTGTTTCAGCGAGTAGATTTTCTTTTTTCTTCTTCTTACTCATTGATGATTTCTCCTTCTATGATTGTTCGTCCCCTTTCTGGGATAATCTTGTTCATTTCGTCCAACCAGTTTTCGGTCAGCGTCAAGATGTCTCTGAGCTTTTCAATCTGAGCGTCTTTTCCAATGCCTTGGATAAGGGTTTTAAACCTGAGCGGTGCCATTTCTTCGTCAAAGAAGTCTTCAAATTTGGTAACGAGCTTACTGAGATTAAAGATATTAGTCACGCTATTTTCTAGCCTTTCCTTATCAGCTCGTAAGTGTTCAATGGATTCTTTCAAGGCTAGTGCCTCGGATGTTTCTTTCTCGAGCATTTCATAAGACGCTTCCTTAAGTCGCAAGCTACGTTTGACTGATTCAAGCTCGTCCGCTAGGTCTTTGTTCTTTCCTAGTAGTTGCTTGTTAAGGTCTTGCGTTGCTTTGTAATCATGTGGAATAACTTCCTTTTCGATTACTTTTTCCTTGGGCTTAGTTTGTTTGACACGCTCCAACTCATCCTTGACCGCTTCCAGTGCTTGGTCTTTGAGTTTTAGACGACGCTCAAGCTCTTTATATTCTTTGTGAGTTTTGATGTCTCCATTAAATACTGCTTGATTGACCTCTGGGTTTGCGGATGGTTTAGCTACTTGGGCTTGTAACGTTTTTGGCAAACTTTCAAAAAAATCTATTTTCAATTCTTCGTTTTGCGAAGAAATGAACTTGTAATGATTAATATATTCATAGGCTTTGGTTGTTTTAAACCCTAAACTTCTATACCACTCTTCAAAACACCCGTATCTGTTTTGTGCAAGTTTTTCTTGAGCTTTAGCAAGTTGCTTTCCTATTTCATAAGCGCTCTTGCTTTGGATGCCGTAAATGATATTGGCACTTTCTTCAAGAAATTCTTTCGTCTTTGCATCGAGCAAAGAGTAGTCGAAATCATTTGGTGCTATTTCGTTCATTGTTACTCCTTTGCGTACCGTTTGTATTATTTTTCTTCAAATTCTTCCCACGGTTCACGAATACCAAGAATTTTAGAAACACGTAGTTTTAAATCAACACTACCTTTACCAGTTTTGAGCAAATCGGTAATGGTACCTTGACTTCGTAAACCAACCGCTTGTGTTAAATCTGCTTTCGACCAGTTTTTTTCTTTCAATCGTTGTTCGACTAAAGCAATCCATTTTTTATGTTGCTGACTCATTTTGTATATTTCCTTTCTTTAAAATGGTAAAGCGAATTTTTTTGCGAAAAATTATAAAATATATTGACAATAATTAAAATTAGTTTTAAAATCAATGTATAAGAAAATCACTAACAAAATACTTGATAAATACTGATAATCAAAGTCGCCAAACTTATTTTTTTTAGTTTTATCTTCGTTTTTTGTTTCGCTTATTCATTCGCTTTACAAATTATATTTTAAAACTAGTTTTAGAAAAAGTCAAGTATTTTTTAGAATTAATTTTAAAAATATTTTTTGTAATGCTAGAAAGGTTGATATAACAATGATTTTAGCATTTGACAAAATCAAAGAATTAGCTGATAAACAAGGTATATCTTTAAATACTCTTGAAGAACGATTAGGATATAGTACAAATTATCTGTATAGCCTTAAAAAAGGGAACCCAAAATCTGACCGCCTGCAAGAAATCGCTGACTATTTCAATGTGTCTACTGATTATTTGTTAGGACGTACAGATAATCCCAGAATAGCTTCTGACGATACTGCATCAGAATACACTACTGAAGATTTACGTAAAATGGCAAGAAATGCCAAAACATTTGATGGCAAACCCCTCACAGATGAAGACGTCGATGCTATCACAAACATCATCGAGATTTATTTGAAAGGGAGAAAATGAGCAGACAGAGAAAATTATCACACCCTGAACTAATCACTCACCTAGAAAACAAAGGAGTCACTTTTGAAAAGTGCTCTAAGGGGAAAGCTATCAACTTCATTGATAAAAATAACTATTACTATAAAGTCTCTGCCTTCCGAAAAAACTTTAAGAAGAAAGACGACAAATACCAAAATTTAGATTTCGAATACCTAAAAGACTTAGCATCCATTGATTTTCAGGTAAGAAATTTACTTCTAAATATTTCTATTAACACTGAGCACTTCATCAAGACAGAACTCTGCCGACAAATAGATAATAATCCCCACGAAGATGGTTATAGCATTGTCAAAGAATTTAAAGACCTAGAACATGGCAAATATTACGACATCACTTGGCGAAAATTTAGCGTTTCACGCTATCAAAACGACATGTACCTCAAACGAAGAGATAATGTCCCCTATTGGGCATTATTAGAGCACATGGATTATGGATGCCTGATGAAATTCCTAGAAATATACTATGAAAAATACAAACCAAAATCATTAAAAAAAGCCTATGAACTAGGTAACAATGCAAGATATATCAGAAACGCTTGTGCTCATAATAGTGTATTTATCCTAAATATCTTTAAGGATGACAACAAACTTAAAAATACAACCGCCGCCGTAACAACGCTGGCAGCACAAACCGACTTATTGAAATATAAAAACTACAAAAAGGTCAATGACCTATTATCCTTGTTTGCATTAGCCAAATCATACTGCTCACCAAAGGTATTTGGTTACCAGAAGGAAGATCTCAACAAGTTTATTGAGAGATGCAAACGACACGAGCAAGATTACAAGAAAAATCCAACTTTAATAAAAATGTTTATTATTTTTCAAAAAATCATTGCAATCTGGTAGTATTTTATGTTATGATATTTGTACGTGTAAGACTGATTCAGTTCAGCGCCCTATACTTCATGCGTGCGTGAAGAAGGGAATCCAACATTTACAAGAAAGTCGGTTGAATATTTCAGCCGGCTTTTTAAGCATTATAAAGGGATTTGCACAATATGACTATTGAAGAACTCGTTGACTCATACGGAGTCACACTAGCTTATTTTGACAATGAGCTATGGCCACGTCCGGGTATTTACATTAGTGAGATAAAAATCATATTTATCAATAAATCACTTTCGGAAGAAGCTATGAAAAAAGTTGTTTATCATGAGCTTGGACATCTTGAACACGATTCTAACCAATATCAAAGACGTCATGAACAATTTGAATTGCAAGCTAATCGTCACATGATCCGTCTCTTGTTAGAAGAAGAGCTTAAAGAATTGGATTGTGAATTCAATTATGTCAATTTCATGCAAAGACACCAATTGAACACCGTAGCTGACGAATGTATGGTTATTGATGAATATTATAATTTAATGGATATTGTTTAAAAAAACTACGTGCAAACCTGAACCACGTTAAAAGCTGGGTAGGAGGATTCATATTATGAAAGACGAAAAGAAAGTCTTAGGTATTTTGGCGATTGTTTTTGGTGGCATTGCCATAGTCGGTTCTTGGGTGTCGTTTCTAAATAATGGCTCTTTTGTAGTCGGGCTGTTCGCGCTGGTTTTAGGTGTAATAGCTTTGATTGTCAATCGCAAAAACAAGAAGGTGCTTGCTTTGATTGGAACTTTATTAGCATTGGCTTCATTAATAATTGTTTTGGTTACGCAATCAATATATAGCAATGCTCTCGACGAAGCGAGCAAGGCTTATGATGAGACTTCAAAATCAATTGATAAAGAATATAGCGAATCATCTATAGCAGAGGAAAGCTCGTCTATTGCTGCTGAAAAAGCAGCTGATGATGCATTTAAGTGGACTGACGCTTATTTTGACAGCATTGTAGATGGCACTACTACTTATGACGAGATTGTAGCAACTGTCGGTGAACCAACTACTACTAGCACTGACACAGATTATGATTTTGATAGCGATTCAGAAGTTCCATCTATGGATTGCGATTGGGACTTAGAAGATGGTTCATATTATGCTAGTGTTTCAATTCACTTTGTTCAAAAAAACGGAACTTATGTAGTTGATAGCAAAACTGGAACTGGTCTTAAATAAAATAAAAAAATCCCTCACACTCTCCGTCGCCAAACTTAGAGTGTAAGGAATAATTGGTAGTATAGTAAAAACCTGCATGTAGTAGGCCTCTTTACTATACCCATTTTAACATAGAAATGAGGTAAAAACAATGTGGATTGAAGAATTATCCAACGGCAAATATAAGTATTTCGAGCGCTACAAAGACCCATATACCGA